>JAAYRM010000125.1 GCA_012518745.1 Tissierellia bacterium | reverse complement strand
CTTTATACCCTTCAACTCATCCTTGGAGAGGTTTAAATCATCTACAGCCCTCTTGATCAGATCGATCATATCCTCGTCCTCTACGAAATGCCTCTTCTTTATCCCAGTTCTTGAGCTTATCCAATCATCCGATGTGTCCAATATACCTTCAAAATAGAAGTTATCTACTATTCTACCGGGAAGATAGCTAGATGTTTTCCTTATTCGTATGCCCAATTAAAACCCTCCCCCAATCTTTCCTAAATTTCTCCTGCCTTTCCGATACCAGTTCATCTGGGCTTTTTTTCATCAGAATATCGAGTTCCTCCAATATCACCTTTTTCAGTCTTAAGAAATTCTCTTGGAAGCCTTCGATGGAGAAGGATATATCCTCCTCTATAACCCTATCTATAATATTATAATCGCATAATTCCTTGGCGGTAAGCTTCATAACCTCCGTAGCCTCCTTATATCGGCTGCCATCCTTCCATAGGATGGTTGCAAATCCCTCTGGGGATAGTATGGAAAATATGCTATTCTCCATCATAATTATTCTGTTTGCCACGGATAATGCCAACGCCCCCCCGCTTCCACCCTCTCCAGTAACTACGGATACTACGGGAACCTCCAATTTACCCATCTCCAATATATTCCTTGCTATAGCCTCCCCCTGTCCCCTCTCCTCCGCATCCACCCCTGGATAAGCCCCCGGGGTATCGATAAAGGTTATTATGGGCCTATTGAATTTCTCCGCCTGCTTCATCAACCTCAATGCCTTCCTATAGCCCTCGGGTCTAGGCATACCAAAATTGTATTCGATATTTTCCTCCAGGGTCTTACCCTTATTGGTACCTATGAAGGTTATTGGAATATCCTCTAGATACCCTATCCCGCCTATGATGCTCCTATCATCCGAAAACAGCCTATCCCCATGGAATAACATCGGTTCTGCTATTATATTCTCTATAAAGTCCATAGCCTTGGGTCGCTTCTCATGTCTGGCCAACTGTACCCTATTATAGGCGCTAAGCCTCGAACCATATCTGCTCATCATCCTGCGCCTTTTGATATTGAAAACCCTAGAGTCCCTTTCCCGTTCCTCCAATTCCTTTATGCTCTCTTCCAATTCCCTTATCATATTCTACAACTCCTATAGCCATGCAATTTCAATAGCCTATATATATATTCCCTCATCTGACCCCTATGGACTATATCATCTAAGAACCCCTTATCCCTTAAAAATTCTGCCCTTTGAAACCCCTCCGGCAATTCCCCCTTGATGGTTTCCTTAATAACCCTAGCCCCTGCAAAGCCGATTAATGCGCCGGGCTCTGCCAATACTATATCGCCCAAGGATGCAAAGCTAGCCGTTACCCCACCGGTTGTGGGATGGGTCATACAGGAGATATACAGATTCTTGGTTTGGCCATATCTATCCACCGCTATGGAGGTCTTAGCCATCTGCATAAGGGAGAATATGCCCTCCTGCATCCTCGCCCCCCCACTGGTGGAAAAGATCAATATGGGAAGATTCCTTTCACCCGCGTATTCAAAAGCCCTGGTTATCTCTTCCCCTATGTAGGAACCCATGCTACCCATGAAAAAGCTATTATCCAAGGAGACTACCACCAATTCTATACCTTCTATATGGCCTGCCACGGTTAAGATCCCTTCCCTTAGACCGCTTTTCTTCCTATTCTCCTTGTATTTAGCCTTGTAACCGGGAAAATCTATTGGATCGATAAAACGAGCAGTTCCATTTATAACCGTATATTCATCCAATAGCATATCCATCCTATCCCTTGCGAAGATATTGAAATGATAATCGCATTGGGGGCAGGTAAAGAGTTTTTCTTCCATACTGCCCTTGGATATCAATTCCCCACAGCCATTGCATTTCCTAAATAGCCTCTCGGGAACAACCGCCCTCTTCGAAGGTTTTCTTAGGCTTCTCAGTTTTTTTATAATGGATATTATCGATCGCTCTGATTTAATATTCTGTTCCATAATGATTCTCCATTTCTAAATAAAAGTCTTTGAATTCTCCACTCAATTTCTGTTCTAGAAAGGATGTATTGTAGTTGCCCTTTACAAAATCAAAATCATGTAGTATCCCATAATGCAATTCTATATTGGTATCTATTCCACCTATGCTCAGCTCCTCCAGGGCAACCCTCATCTTCTTAATCGCCTCTAGGCGATTTTCCCCCTTAACTATCAGCTTTCCAATCATCGAATCATAGTATGGACTGATATCGTAATTATCCCCTATATAGGAATCGAACCTTATATTGAAGCCCCCAGGTATATGGATATCCCCTATTCTCCCAGATGTGGGTAGAAAATCGTTAAATATATTCTCTCCATTTATCCTGCATTGGATGGAATGCCCCCTTAGGCATATATCCTCCTGTCTATGGCTGAGCTTCATATCGTTGGCTATCCTAATCTGTTCCTTAACTATATCGATTCCTGTAACCATCTCGGTTATGGTATGTTCAACCTGCAATCTGGTATTCATCTCCAAAAAATAATACCTTCCAGCATCATCTACTATAAATTCCACCGTTCCCGCATTGGTATATTCGGCTAATTCGGCTATCCTGATAGAAATTGCACCCAATTCTTGCCTTAGGGACTCCCCTAATCTAGGCGATGGTGACTCTTCCAACACCTTCTGATGCCTCCTTTGAATTGAGCAATCCCTTTCACCCAGGTGGACTATACTTCCGAACTTATCCGCCAATATCTGGACCTCTATATGCCTCGGGTTTATAATGTATTTTTCCACATATATATTGTCATCCCCAAAACAGGCATTGGATTCCGATTTGGAATTTAAGAATTCCCTTTCCAATTCCTCCTCCTTATGCACAATACGCATCCCCCTGCCGCCACCCCCGGCAGATGCCTTTAATATGACTGGATACCCTATATCCCGGCATATGGTTTTTAATTCCCCAATATCCTCCACGCTCCCCTCAGAACCCGGCACTATTGGGATATCATTCTCCAGCATGAGCTGCCTAGCCCTCGATTTATTGCCCATCAAGCTCATGCTTTCCTTGCTAGGCCCAATAAACACCATATCGCATTGATTTACTAGGTCTACAAATTCCTCATTTTCCGATAGGAACCCATAACCGGGGTGAATGGCCTCCGCCTTAGTCAGTAATGCTGCATTTATTATCTTGGGGATGCTTAAATAGCTTTCACTGGGTTTCCCTGGGCCTATACATATGGATTCCGTAGCGAGCCTAACATGAAGGCTATTTCTATCCTCAGTAGAATATATGGCTACGGTCTCTATATCCATCTCATGACATGCCCTCATTATTCTTAACGCTATTTCGCCCCTATTGGCTATAAGTATTCTTTTAAACATATTCTTCAATCTCCATAATCACGTCATCGTATTGAACCAATTCCTCATTCTTGAAGTTGATTCTTTTAATAACTCCGGAAACAGGGGCCTTTATCTCATTGATCATCTTCATGGCCTCTATAATGCAGATGACTTCACCCTTATCAACTGAATCACCCAGTTTCACAAAGGGTTTGGACTCTGGCGAAGGTGCCTCATAGAAGACTCCTACCAAAGGTGATTTTACCCGGTAATCGGTTGATTCATCAAATTTTGTCTCTGCTCGAGGTACCTCCCGCTCCTCTACATCCGTTGAAATACAACCTTGATTCCCTTTTTCCATCTCTAAGGTAAAACCATCCTTTTTTATAATTAACTTTGTCAAACTCTTCCTCGAAAACAGATTTAATATATCGATGATCTCCTTCGTATCCATCTTAACCTCTTTCTATGTACTTGATAATTGCTCCCACAGTTTGTAGATCTTCAAAATCTTCATCTGCTACTTCTAAATCAAAGACCTCCTCCAAAGCCAGTGATAGTTCCACTATATCCAGGGAATCAGCCCCTAGATCCTCGATCAAATTACTGTCCATCTCTATATCCTCTTCTGAACAACCAAGATTCTCCAATAGAATTTCCTTTACCTCTCCAAATACATCCATAATATCTCCATCTCCCTTTGATTCAAGTTTTTTAATTAAAAATATTTAGTTAAAAATATTTAAGTTTATTATATACATATGGTTTCCCTTTGTCAATATATTTTAAATAAAAAAGCCTATTCCAACCATCCTTGCCCAATTGGAATAGGCTCTATAAATTTTCCATTAAAATCATTTAATATAATCTATCAATATGTTTAATAATTATTCTACATTTCCCCTTTATCATATCCCTTAACAAAATTTCTAAGCATCTTCATATCTAAATTGGTCACTATTAACCCTATCAATATTACTATAGTCCCCGCCCATTGCATCGTTGAAAGCTGTTCCGATAACACAATCCTCGCAGTCAATAATCCCGTTATGGGAACGAGTAATGATACTGGTGCTATTTTGGCAACGGAGTATTTTGCAATCAGTCGGCTCCACATTCCATATCCAAATAATGTAGAACCAAAGGCTAGGTATAGAACTGCAAATATCGACATTCCATTTATATTGGTCATTACATCTATCAACGTCTGAGGGGTATCGAGCATTAGAGCAAATATTAGGAGAGGAATCGGCGGTATTAACCCCGACCATATTATCAAACTCAACATATCGAGTTCCTCTTCATTGGCGATAGCTCTTTTAGATATAAAGCCTACAATTATATTCGATATAGCCCAAAAAATAGGAGCACACATGCTTAGCAGAAAGGCTCCTATGGGGATCCTCGATACCTCATTCGATATAGAGGCCATTCCTATTATGAAAAGCCCTGCGGAAGCAACTATAAATCCTATAATCTGTTCAATCCTTAACTTTTCCTTTAAAATTAGCCAAGCTAGGAATGGGGATATAAATGCCTGCATCTGTACTATTATGGATGCTAACCCCGGTAGCATGCCAACTTCCATAGCATAGAAGAGGGTACCAAATTGCGCAACCCCAGCTGCCAATCCATAGAATATTATATACTTCCATTCTATATTGGGCCGCTTAATAAAAAACACCGCAGGAAAAGCGGTTAAAAAATATCTTAGAGCTACCAATAGCATGGATGGAACCCCATCTAACCCTAGTTTAATAACGGTGAAATTGGCACCCCAAACTATTGTAATCAGTAACGCGATGATCATATCCTTCTTTTTCATGGCCATATCCCCCAGACAATATATTTAAAAAACAATCTATGTTCATTATATATCTTTATACCGGAAATAACTATATCCTGTTATTCTCAACTAAAAAGTGATAGGTGATACCATGTTTTTAAGAAGCGATATAACACTCCAAGCTGCTAAAGTACTAGAACCGGGGTTGTCCGGTGTGGGTTTGGAATCTATTTCTATTGAAATCCTTATGGTATCTCCCTTCAATCTAATATTATGCTTATTGCTCTGCATATCTGGTATGCTGCGAATGATGGTATTGGTATCATCCACTCCTACCGTGGCTAATGCGGTTGCTACGGCTACATTTACATTCCTGGGAAATAATTTAATTGCTTCTCTAGCGGAACCATTGAATATTTCCTCTTCCATATCGTGAGAAAGTTCCCTTCCTTCCAAGGCCGGTGCTCCCTTCAACGAATTAGGCGATTTTTCAGTTACAATGCTTACAGTCGAGTCCTCCATCAGCATGGCAGACCGTAGAACATCAAAACCTCCAACGGCCCCGGATGCCATATGGATCCGACAATCATTCTCTCTTGCTGCTCTCTCCATCCTAGTATAGAATTCATCATCGGCAAATGCCCCTACGGACAATACTATCAAGTTCGTCCTATTCTCCAATATTTTAGCCCCCATATCTCTTATTACATCGGGGGATGCAGCTTCAATTACATAATCAGGCTTATCCAATAGCATATCGTCTATATCCCTATATGCCTTGCAACCTACCTTATCTGCCAACCTTACTGCGTTTTCCAACCTCCCACTGAGAATCCCAAGCAATTCATATTCATCGGAAAGCTCGGTAGCTATAGCCTTAGCTATAATAGTCCCCAAGGATCCACTTCCCATGATAGCCAATCTGTATTTGCTAATATTATATCTCCTCTCCTGTACATCTATCTATCGAATTCGATAGGTATTATTAACTTCCCAATAATGCGGAAGCCTTATCATAATCTTTTCTATGTACATATATATAGTATGTTTTTAAATAATCCATATTCATGCCAAAATGCCCAGTCCTCCCCCGACTCTCCGAGCCAGTAGTATCTACTACCCTATAACTATATTTGATTCTATTAGACACAAGAATATTGCGAGTCTCATTAAATTTCTGTAATGAATTCCCGACAAATACTTCCTTTCTATTCCAAAGCATTATCATATATACTTCCCCCTATTACGGATAGCCGAAGATAAATATAGGATGATGGATCTTCACCATTCTAGGATAAGCATTTAATTATAACTATAATTCCCAAAATAACCAGTGGAACTCCAATAAAGGCACCTATGATGGTCATGGTTATAAACATTCCTACCATAACAAGTGTGCCACCTAATATTATCCCCAATAACCTACCAGTAAGTTTTATAATCAACCCAGCCAGTTTTCCCAATATTATCAAGGGCAAGAATAAAATCCTCATAGAATCAACCCCTTTAATAGATACCTGTTACAATATCCCTTGCTATATACTATATGCCATATCCAT
>JAAYRM010000124.1 GCA_012518745.1 Tissierellia bacterium | reverse complement strand
TATTATACCATATCTATATCCCGTTTTTACTAATACTGGCATCTGTATATTAAAAAACTACCCATATATCAAGCCAAAGAGGATAGCCATAGCTATCCCCAAAATTAATGCCATAAATATTTTTCCCCATCTTATAACTCTATATTTTTAACCATAGACTGCAAATCCTCCGCCAACATTGCAAGATTTTCCGCAGATGATGCGATCTCCTCCATGGATGCCATCTGCTCCTCTGAGGCTGCGGAGGCATTTTGAATCTGATCTGCTATGCCCGTACTCATATCCTTCATATTATTGGAGGAACCTATCAATGTATTGGCATATTCCCGTACATTGTCTATTGCGGCAATTATCTCATCTATTCCAACCGTAACCTGTTGGGTGGAATCTGCGATTTCGTCAAAGGTCTCCTCGGTCTCCCTCACGCTTTCAACTCCAATCTCCACCTCTCGACTACCGAGGTCCATCCTCTCGTTGGCCTCTTCCACCAATGCATTATTATTATCAATGAGGGAATGGATCTCATCGGTGGATTTCCGAGTTTCCTCGGCTAGCTTTCGAATCTCATCGGCTACCACTGCAAATCCTCTGCCATATTCCCCGGCCCTGGCTGCCACTATAGCTGCATTTAAAGCCAATAGGTTGGTTTCATCCGCGATACTCTCTATTATCTCCAACATATAATTCATCTTATCGGAGCTATCGCTTATATCATCCAAAGATGACCTAACGCTATTTACACTGCTTTCTATATTGGCCATCTGCACGGTTAAATCATCCATCTTCTCCTTGCCCAACTCGGTCTTTTCAAGTACATTCCTGCTATAATTCTCCGCATTATCGGTCTGAATTGACACATGCTCCACATGTGTAGATATCTGTTCTATTGAGGATACTATTTCCGATATCTCCTCCAGCTGTAAGCTAGAGCTCTCGGCAACACTATTCAAACCTTCCGCAATACTGGTGGAAGCTGCTGCCGATTGTTGAGATATGGCCGCTAATTCCTCCGATGCGGTTGATACATGATGGGAGGAATCCTGTGCTTCACCGGCAAAATCCCTGAAGTTATCTATAACCACCTGCAAAGAATTCCCCATCCTGCCCAGTTCATCCCTCCGGCTCATTAAGTTATGATCTATATCGGCGCTTAAATCCAACTGGGCTAATCTATTACTATACTCCATCGCTAATCCAATAGGCCTTCTAATATTTCTGCTGAATATCAAGGTAAATATTATCCCCAATACTATTGCAACCGCTATTACGATGAGCAATGTGTTCCTTATGGAATCCAGACCGGATAATATCTCCCGCTCATCCACACTGACAATCAAAGTCCAACCCTTCGACTCTATTGGGGCAAAGCCTACACGGTTCACATTATTATCGATGCTATAATCCCCAACCCCGGGTTCACCGCCTTGCATCCTCTCGTACATTTCATCCATCTGCCCTATATCTGCATCATCCGCCCGCTGCTTTATACTGGAGAAGTTAATTCTCTCATCCTGACTGGCATCCCCTATCTCGCTTCCTATTATGGTTGGATGAGATATTATATCTGCAATATCGTTCAATATATATGCAAAGCCTTCCTCCCCAATGCGTATGCCCTCCGCAATGGCATAGAATTGATCCGCATCTGTAAAGCCTACCAGCACGCCCAGCATTTTCCCATCATGGTTTAGAGGTGCTGATATTGCTATCTCATCATTCCCCGTTATATCATTTCCCATCGGCTCTGAGAAATAGGTATTTCCGGATTTGGCCTCCTCAAAGAAGCGTCTCCCCTCTATATTGCTCTTAGTGCCATCATCTAGTACCATATTGCCATCTAAATCCACCAACCCAATATGAGTGAAATTAAACCTAGCTTTCTCCGAGTTCAATATGGTCAGCTTGTCCTTTTCAGGAATTTCAGGATCCGATATGATATCCAGATTACCAAGGGTTTCAATAGATAAGGTATGACTTGTTATCTGCCCCTCTACAATGGCAGCAGAGTCCATGGCCCTAGCCATCAACAGTTCATTGGCTGAGTCTATTAGTTCCTCCTTAGCGGTGAAATATGATAATAGCCCTATTATGAGGGCTAGGGACACGAGCATGGTGATAATTGATATACCTATCCTTCTGCCTATGCTACCCATTCCCGATAATTTCGTATCATCCCCTATGTCGGCTTCCCGATCCAATAATATATCTTTGGCTTCATTAAGTTCCTTAGTCATCGATTATTCATCCCCTCCAGGTAGTCTTATTTAAGGTTATACCCCATTTAATGGATATCAAAAATATATTTCCTGAATCCATATTCAGGTGAATTAGCATAATCTAAGGCTTATGGTATATAATCCATTTCATAACTTAATCCATATTGCTATCGATTATAGGAATTTAATGTCGGTTTATGGTATAATTTAAAAATAGGAATAATACAGCAGCTTATTATGAATGGATAATTTAAGGGGGATGAGATGAAAAATCAGCCTGGAGAATTATATGACAAGGAAGCAGAATGTTCGCTATGTAGATTTGAATTTACAACTAAAAAAGTTAGGGTTTCTAGACTTAGATTGGTAAAGAGGGATGCAGATT
>JAAYRM010000123.1 GCA_012518745.1 Tissierellia bacterium | reverse complement strand
GCAAATGGGTTTCTAAAGCCGAATACCCCGGAATGGTATCCCAAATCGAAGCATCTATATTCTTTTCAGCTCTTGTTAATGTCACATTATCGGTACCAATGGTATCCACCAATCCATCCTCTACTCCCTCCCATAATGCCTCAAGGTCCTTATCATCCCTAAATGGTGGTTCCATCTTTATGGTATTACCCATTGAGCTATCCCTTGTTATGGATAGATAGGGAGAAGTAGTTTCCACATTTACATATCTATTATATGGTTTTATCTGCCTTAGCCTGTCTATTGCAGCCTTAGATGATATATGAACCATATAGATCGGCACCTTAGCATTTTCCGCTAGGTAAGCTAGGCGTATTACAGCTTCCTCTTCCGCAATATCCGGATGAGTGTCTGTCCAATCCCTTATATCAGCGCTATCCCCTTTTTCCCGCTTTATCTTCTCAAATGCCCTCCTCACCAGATATCTATTTTCGGTATGAGAGCATAGGATGCATTCCTTTCCCGATCTCTTCATCTCATCCATTACATCCAGTATGAATGCATCATCAACATCCGGAATTAATCCTGGTATTCCATTCATATATATCTTAAAAGATGTTATTCCAAAATGCTTGGTATAGTCTACGATTTCACTCTTCTGTTCATCGGAACCTATTACCAGATGAGGTATTACGTCCGTATGGGAATAACTCTGTATATCTTCCATTATCGATGGAAATACCTTGAAATGGGACTCAGGCCCACCAAAATAGCAACCTATTGTAGTAACTCCCCCAAATAATGCAGCTTTCGTTTCCGTCTCTAGTTCGGTTTTCAATGGTGCAAATAGTCCTAGGTGTACATGTGGATCTATAATTCCTGGCATTACATATCTATTGCTGGCATCTATTACTTCCTTCACATCTGCTGGTGGGTGAGTCCCAAGGGAACATACTACCCCATCCCTTATATAGATATTGGTTTCAATTACCCCAACATCTGGCAATACAACCTTTCCATTGATAATAGCTAAATCTATTGTTCCTTCGGTACGAGGTGTATCTACTACATCTGGGACTTTTGGATTGTGTCCAGTCTTACCAAGTCTATCCAATTTATTGCTTATTTCCTGTAAAATATCTACCGCTTGATTGTTGAAATTGGAGGAATCAGCTTGGCCTATCTTCACCGGTTGATGTTCGCTATTAGATTGTTGTGTACTCTTCCTTTTTAGTGTGTCAAAATAACTTTGGTACGGTCCTCTAGACATACTAATCCCTTCCCGTTATATTATTTAAAACATCGATGGCTATTTCCCTCGCCGTCTTAACTTCTGATTCATTACCCGATACATACATCCTTCCAAACCTTCCAACTGGATCAAAGGTGATGAGCTTTACTTGGCAATTTTTTTCCACTTCATTCACCGCTATGGATATATAGGCAGCGGGTTCGACCTCCAGTATAAACATGCATTCACCTGGAACTATGACCGAACCATATCTATTATCCCTATTGATCAATTGGGCCTGTAATGGATCTACATTGTATATTATCTGTTCTGATACAACCTTAGGCTTCATCCTGTCCTCGATGCTCAGTCCATATTCCCGCAGGATTGCATCCCCTGCATCCTTGACATCGTCTATGGAATGGGAATGGAGTTCGATTTCACCATATTCCCTTTCAACTATCTGGAATCCGGGCTTGGCATTGGTCTGCTTTAGGGCTATATCCATGATCTTATATACTCCACTACCAGGCTCTATTTCAATATATAGCTGGGACATCCCCTGTAGGCAGACATCCCCCTGTATGACGGTGCCCGTGACCGTTGCGTATTGAGGTTGCATGCTATCTATGATGATGAATGTTCTAAGGTTTATTTCGTTTTTCATTTAGAACCTCCTATGGATTACAATTTATTCGAAGAATTCGGTTAGCTCCGGATTGGGTCTAGCAATTACATGAACGGATACGAGCTCTCCAACCTTCTTCGCTGCTTCCGCCCCTGCATCTACTGCCGCCTTAACAGCACCAACATCTCCCTCGATAATTACCGTAACGAGGCCTCCACCTATTACCTTCTTGCCAACTATTTCAACATTTGCAGCTTTAACCATAGCATCGGCAGCT
>JAAYRM010000122.1 GCA_012518745.1 Tissierellia bacterium | reverse complement strand
GGATTGCTAGGTTTATCCATATCCCCAGCTGTATTATAAATACCAGTATTACGGGTATGGCTATGGATCTAAATGCTATCATCACTATTGTGGTTATGAGCACTATGGATAATATGGTTACGTTTATGAAATCCCTGGAGGTAGTCTTCTGCAGATCCGAATATATAGCCGCCTCCCCAGTTAAATACCATTCATCATAGTATTTGGATACATCTACCTCTATCCTCTCCAATGCGTTCCTAGTGATATCCCCCTCCATCGGTAGTCTTAAATCTACATTTATAAGGGAGTAGTTATCCGATTGAAAACTATCCCTCACCTCATCGGGTATGAAGGATTCCGGTATGCTCGATTCCACCATGGAATAGAGTCCCCTTACGCTCCCCACCCCCTCGATATCTTCAAGTTCCTCTATCAATCGCATCTCGTCGAGTCTCTCCCCATTGGGCAATAGCAATGCCAGCCTATTTTTATTGGAGAATAGATGATCTATAGCCCTCGTGCCCCTGCTGGAATCCGAGGTCTCGGGTAGCACCTTCTCGTTAGTATAGTAATACTCTACATTGGCTTGCCCAAGGTATGCTGGTATGGCAATCAATATCGCTATGAGGAGTAGCATATACTTCCTCCTTATTATGAATACCGCTGTCGATTTGAAGGTAGGCAGGAAGACTCTATGCTTATATTTTTCAATCATAGCATCCAATAGCAGAATCATGACTGGCAATAATGTGACGACAGTAATTAGACTAAAGAATACCCCCTTAGCCAACACCAATCCTATATCCCTGCCTATGGTATATTTCATCACCAATAATGCTAGAAACCCTGCAATTGTAGTGGCTGATGAGGATAGGATCGAGATAAAGGTCTTATCGATCGCCACCGCCATCGCCCCATCCCTATCATCGCTATTCTTCTTTTCATCCATATACCTATGGAGCAGAAATATGGAATAATCCATGGATACCGCCAACTGGATTATCGCTGCCACCGAATGGGTGGTAAAGGATACGCTATCGAATATCAAATTGGTCCCCATATTGAGCGCTATAGCTGCTCCTATTGCTATAAAAAACAATATTGGTTCTATGAAGGATTCCAAAGATATGAATAGTATGATGGATATTATTACAAATGCTACTATGGAATAGTAGACCACTTCCTTGGCCACTATATGCTGCAAATCCTTAGATACCACCGCCGGGCCTCCCGTAAGTCCCCTATCCCCTATGATATCCTGAATGCTTTCCACGGCATTTACCGTCTGCAATGAATCATCTGGACCGGTGAAATGTATCTGGATTAGATTGGAGCCCTCGGCCAGGAACTCCCTCTTTATTTCCTCCTCCATAAACTCCTCCGGTTTAAATATATCCTCCGCCGTTCCTAACCATATGGCATCCTCTACCCCATCTATAGCCTGGATCTCTTCAACCATCCTCTCTATATCCATTAGGGGCTGATCCTCTATCAATGCATAGCCCTGGCCGGCTATTCCAAATTCATCTTCCAGTATATTCAGACCCAGTATCGAATTCAAATCCCTGGGTAGATATGCGCTTAAGCCATAATTTACCTCGACAAATCTACTTCCTATGAAGGATATCAAACAAAGTGCTATATATAGAAATATTATAGTCTTCTTGTGATTTACTATTGCGTTGGATAGCCAGGACAAATAAATCCCCCCAAATAAAAAATGCATTTAAACAACAGTTTCAAACAATCGTTTAAATACATTCTATTACTTCTCGAAGATAAAATCAATATGTATCTATCCTTTTAATATGGTCTCTACTAGATCATCAATATACCTACCCCTCTCCCCCACATCCCCTAGGTCTATAAACACCCTATCCGTATCCCTTATACTGGGGATCATCTGAAATATGATGGGTCCGATTACTCCGGAAAATAATTGCATATATTTGAAATCCAATATCTCCCTATCTTCAATATCGCTCAGGGAATAAATGGTCCTCTGTATATTTTCCTTGGTCTCCACACTTCCTAAAAATTTATCTATTATCTCCGGACTGTAGCTTTGATCCTGTAGAACTAGATTGGCCACCAACATTATCAGGGCCGGATATTCCAATACGAATTGCATCAGCGCTTCTGCCCAATCGATCAGCTTTTCCTTGGAGGGCCGGAGCTCGTCCATGATTATATCCTTCTGCATATCGAATAATAGCATCGAATAATGCTTCTCGACCTCTTTCAATAGGTTGTCCTTAGAACCAAAGTAATAATTTATGGATGCTATATTCACCCCCGCCTTATCGCAGATTTCCCTGACGGTAATATCCCCTTTGGCCCCATATAGTTCTATGGTGGCAGATAATATTCTCTCCTTAGTATTTATATTCCTATCATCCATGCCAATCACCTCTGCTAATAGTATTATATCATTTAAAGTGGATAATTTCCTAGATATGGCCCATATTCTTGTATTGATAAATGAAATATGATAGATTGTAATAGCATTTATATGGTATGGAGGATGATAATTTGGAAATACTTTGGGATGATATTGACTTTAAATTGGGAGGGGATATAGATGAATACCAATAGATTGGTGAAGGCTGGCATAGTTGCGGGCCTATATGTAGTTCTCACCTATGCATTACCAGCCCTAGCCTATGGACCATTGCAGTTTAGACTTTCGGAGGTGCTAACCCTATTGGCCTATATGGACCCATTCTACATACTCCCACTGACATTGGGATGTGCTATCGCCAATATAGGGAGCCCCTTCGGAATAGTAGATGTGATATTCGGAAGCCTTGCCAGCTTCCTAGCCCTATATGCCATGAGTAGAACCAGGAATATATTCGTAGCTAGCCTATGGCCAGCGGTATCCAGTATTATAATAGGACTGGAAATACTATTCCTATCGGAGGTTCCGATAAACTTTTTCTTGGTGACCGGCCAGATCATGCTATCACAATTCATCGTGGTATCCTTAATAGGGGTACCCGTATTTAAGCTCATGGAGAGAAATGAATATCTAGTAGAAATGTTGAGGGATGTTTAAGACCAGCTAAATAGCTGGTCTATTCATATTCAAATAATTCATCTATATCCAGTTGTGAAAAATCCTCTATATAGATATCGGCAATCTCCTTTATCCTTTCCCTATCTGCCGAAGCAGACTCGTCCTCTATAGCCACGATATTCAAATTGCATCTCTTGGCCGATTCGATGCAATGGAGGGCATCTTCAAATACCCATATGGATTCTGGCTCTATATCAAGCCTATCTATTATGAGCTGAAAGAATTCCGGCCCGCTCTTTTTAAGCCCGGTATTATCCACGGTCTGCACGAATTCAAAATAATCCCCTATAGAATATCTTTCTAATACTATATTGGCCATGGATTCATATGAGGCGGTGGCTAGGACCATCCTGATCTGCCTATCCCTAAACTCCTCTAGGATCTCTAGGACATGGGGTTTAGGTTTGAATTTCTCCCTATAATGAACGGCTATTAGTTCCTTAATACCCCTCTTTATCTCAGATGCATCCCTACCTATATCGAAATTTTCCTGCATATACTGGCAGCTTTCATCTAGCGTCATTTTCCTGAAGCGTCTAAAAAAACCTCCAGCTGGGGGTTCTATCCCCATAGACAATAGAAATCTATCCGCCAAACTACTCCATAGCCACATGGAATCCATTATTGTCCCATCTAAATCAAATATAGCTGCTTCCAAAATATCCCCCTTTCTATTCCTTAAGCTAGTCGTAAACCCAGTTCCCTTGCATATCTATAGGCTTCTCCATATTCGCTGCTCCTAAGCCTCCTGGATAATTCCCTGTGCTCATGGGCTCTATGGCTTGGATAGTATTGATCCATCAGGTTCACCAAAGCCCCGGGAGATAGCTTCTCCCCTATGAAATCCAATATCTCCTTGGTGTCCTCCAATCCATCCGGCAACATGAGATGCCTTATCAATAACCCCCTGTAGGCTATACCCTTTTCATCTATTTCAAGCCCACCTACTTGTCTATCCATTTCCATTAGAGCTAGTTTTGCCTTTCTGGGATAATCTTTAACTTGGGAATATCTAGATCCTCTCTCGGATGAATTGTATTTAAAATCAGGCATATAGATGTCCACCACCCCATCCAATAACTTCAGGGTCTCTACCCTTTCATATCCCCCGCAATTATATACTATTGGGAGGTTTAAGCCCTTCTGTGCTGCTATATGGATGGCCTCCAAGATATTGGGCACGAAATGGGTTGGGGTGACTAGGTTGATATTATGGCATCCGTGATAATTCTGTAGCTTCAACATGACCTCGGCTAGGTGTTGATTGGATATGGGGGTGCCCCTGCCGTAGAAGCTGAGTTCATAGTTTTGGCAGAATATACATCTCATATTGCAATAGCCAAAGAATATGGTGCCGGAACCCCTGGTACCAACTAATACCTTTTCCTCACCTAGATGAGGCCCATAGCTAGATAGTATGGCTCTATCTTCGGCCTTGCATATGCCTAGCTCCCATCGCCTATCTATCCCACATCTATGGGGGCATAGATTGCAATTATATATATTCCCATTGGCCATTTCAATCCTTTCAGCTAGCCTTCCATCCGCTAACAATTCCATATAGCTCGCCCTATTAACCATCTCGATATTGTTCCTCCATTCTATATATCGATAAGATACAATTACCCGCTCAGGAGCGGGCAATTATATAGACATCCATATTAATTGGTTATAACATCCAATTCCTCATCCTCGTTGCCCTTAAAATAGTACCCTACCCCCCATTTGGTATGGATATATCGGGATTTTTTGGGCTCATCCCCTATCTTCTCCCTTAATCTCCTTACATGTACATCTACTGTCCTCAGATCACCAAAGTATTCATAACCCCATAGACTCTCTAGGAGCTCCTCCCTCGTGAATACCTTTTCGGGATTGGTTATCAGCAGATAGAATAGATCGAATTCCCTGCCAGTCAGATCTATCCGCTCCCCATTTAGAATCACGCCCCTGCCCAATGGATTGATCGTGAAATCATCTATGGTTATGGCCTGATCCCCTGCTTGGGTCACCTTCGTATAGGTCCTTCTGAGTATGGCCCTGATCCTAGCCTTTAGCTCCAATATATTGAAGGGGATGGTTATATAATCATCTGCCCCGTATTCAAATGCCAAGATCTTACTGATTACCTCATCCTTCTCCGTCAATATTATCATCGGAGATTGTGAATACTCCCTTATAATCTCACAGGTGGATAATCCATAGCCATCGGGAAGCAATATATCCAATATGATCAGTTCATAATCGCCCTCTTCAAGCCTATCCTTACATCCCTCCAATGTAGATGCGGAATCTACATGGTATCCATCCTGTTTCAGACTGTGTACCAATCCTTTCCTAAGGGATTCATCCCTATTGACTATCAATATTCCAATATCCATAATGCCTCTCCTCAAATCCTGTAGGGATTATATTATCCATCCCTTACCAATTTTCTACCATTCCCGTCCCTTACGGTTATCTTAAGGTTATCAAAATGTTCCAATAAGCCTAATGCCATCTTCCTATTGGTGTCCAGTAAATCTCTATACTCTCCAATTGCAATGGATTTATTTTCAGAAATGTATTCCTTTAACGCCTCCAATGCCCTATGATAATGATCTATATGGAGATATAGCTCCTCGTTGAGCTTTATTATATCTCCGCTATTGATCAGGGCATTAAAGACCTCGTGGATATCCTGCTCGCCATATTCTAGCATCTGCAATAGTTCCTCCATCCTTGGGGGCATATATGCGCTGTCCATATATATCCGAAGTATAGCATCCCTTATATCGTCCTGTAATTCATTATATTCTATTTGAAAGCCCTTGAGGACTATATTTTCCATCTGCTGTTCTATGGCGCCCTGCTCTATCAATATATCTAGGAACCTATCTCCCACACCCGGATTGGCCCTTCCTAAAAATTTGCTCCGGATCTCCTCCTTGGCCATCCCCATCCTCAACGGATATCTATCATGGAATCTATCCAATTCCCCGAGTATGGATTCCCTCAACTCCTCGAAACAGTTCATATGTATTACATATATATCCTTGGTCAACCTAAATGATATCAATTTATCCTGGGCTGCTAGGTTTTCGATCTCCTTGCGTACATTCTCCTCCAACATAGCTGTAGATTTGGATATCTCCCTTATATTGGGAAAATCCTTGCTACTATCCAATACTGTCCTCTCTATTATATCTATGGGGCGTCCTTCCGCCTTTATTCTAAGTTCCTCTATGGCCTTGGAGTCGAATCGCCTCTTCTTAGTCGGATTAGGTTCCAATATATCCCCCCCGCCTATGGTAAACATGGGGGAATAGAACCTCACTATAAATTTATCCCCTCTCTTGGCCACTACCTCTTCCTCCAACCTCAACTGGGCGAAGGCCTCCTCCCCTGGATTTAGTACCTCCTTATCCAGTATGACTATCCTGCCGAGCACCTCTGCAGAACCTATATACACCCTCAATCGAGTCCTATTCTCTATTGCCCTATCCAGATCCTCTATCAACCTAAGCCTTACATCCAGCATCAAGGTCTTCTTCATGGAATGCGGTGGGGCTACTACATCTCCCCTATCTATATCGTCTTTCTTTAAACCCGCAATGTTTATGGCTACCCTCTGGCCCGCATAGGCGATCTCCGTGCTCTCATCATGAACCTGTAGGGATCTAATCCTTCCCAGGCTACCCTTGGGAAATATCTCCACCTCGTCCCCTTGGGAGAATGTCCCCGATAGAAGGGTCCCAGTGACTATGGTACCAAACCCGGTGATGGAAAACACCCTATCGACCGGAAGTCTGGGCATATCATCGGTCTCCCTATCATCGACTTCCGGAGCCAATCTATCTATAAGTTCCACTACCCCGGCTATGCCAGTTCCTTTGGTCGATGATACCGGTAGGATTGGTGAGTTCTCCAAAAAAGTTCCCTGCATATGTTCCTGAATATCCTCCTGAACCAATTCCAACCATTCCTCTTCCACCAGATCGGATTTGGTGAGCACTATGAATCCCTTTTCAATTCCTAGCATATTCAATATGGCTAGATGCTCCTTGGTCTGAGGCATAACCCCTTCGTCTGCAGCTATTACGAGCATCACTATATCCATGCCCATCACACCCGCCAACATATTCTTTACGAACCTTTCATGTCCGGGTACATCCACTATGCCTGCCCTTCTACCGCTAGGCAGGTCAAAGTAGGTAAATCCCAATTCTATGGAGATTCCCCTCTCCTTTTCCTCATCCAACCTATCGGTGCTCCTCCCGGTCATAGCCTCGATGAGCGTAGTCTTTCCATGATCTATATGACCAGCAGTCCCTATTATTATATGCTTCATAGAATAGCTCCTCCTATTTTACTAAGGCTATATTGCAATCCCTTCATTATTATCTCATATTCCCCTTCCATAATGGTCCTCAGATCCATATATAGCTCATCCCTATATACCCGGGCTATTATAGGTATCTCCGCCTGCCTGAGGCCCTTCTCCAATTCCGATATGCTGATGCTATCCGACGATATCCTTATACATTTAGTAGGCAACTTTTCAAGCGGCAAGGAACCGCCTCCAACCTGAGAATAATCCTCTACCATATCGAGGTTCAACCCTCGGTCACCTACGCCATCGATGAGTATATCATATAGTTTCTGGGCCTTTTCCCCTATCTCATCCATATTCATGGCCAGCATCTTAAGGGTGGGTATCTCCTCTATGGCAGTTGGCTCATCTAGGTATAGCCTCAGTGTCGCCTCCAATGCCGATATGGTGAAT
Source organism: Tissierellia bacterium (assembly GCA_012518745.1). Taxonomy (GTDB): domain Bacteria; phylum Bacillota; class Clostridia; order Tissierellales; family Tepidimicrobiaceae; genus DUNJ01. The sequence goes on along the minus strand of JAAYRM010000122.1, from coordinate 10,884 downwards.
TTGTCTACCCTAAATGCCCTAGTCAATGGATTCTTCTTCATATCCTCTATATATTTCCTCTTGCCGACTATTATACCTGCCTGGGGTCCTCCTAGCAGTTTATCACCGCTGAAGGTCACTATATCCACTCCGCTATCTATGGAATCCTGTACCGTGGGCTCATATTCCAATCCATATTTGGATAGGTCTATCAACACCCCACTTCCAAGGTCCTCTATCAATGGTATGCCATATTCCCGACTCAACTGGGATAGCTCCCCTGCCGATACCGCGGAGGTGAACCCCAATATCCTATAATTGCTGGTATGGACCTTCAATAGAGCCCTTGTTTCCTCGGTAATAGCCCTCTGGAAATCCTCTAGATGGGTCTTATTGGTGGTTCCGACCGCCACTAGGCGAGCTCCACTTTGTTCCATCACATCCGGGACTCTAAAGGAACCTCCTATCTCAATCAGCTCCCCCCTAGAGACTATAACTTCCATATCCCTAGCCAATGTGCTCAATACCAACATTACCGCTGCCGCATTGTTATTCACCACCATTGCGGCTTCCCCCCCGGTTATCTCCACCAATATATCCTCCAGATGGCTATATCTAGAACCCCTAGTTCCCATATCCAAATCATATTCTAGATTGGAATAATTCATGGATATATCCCGGATATTATCCATAACCCTTTCTCCTATTAGCGAACGTCCTATATTGGTATGGATTACGGTCCCAGTGGCATTGACGACCCTCCTGAGTTTAGGGGCATGCTTCCTATGGGTTCTATCTATTATCGACTTCACGAGGCCGTATTTTCTATCCAATATCTGCTCTTCATTCAGGGATAGGGCCTTTATATCCCCCCTCAATATATCCAATTCCTCCCTTATGGATTCCACCACTATCCTCCTGGGGGTAGAATCCAATAGCTCCCCTATCTTCTCATCCTCCAATAGCTCATCCACCTTGGGAAGCAATCTATATGGGTTTCTGTCATCTATCATGTCCTCACCTCAATATTATTCTACGATTATTCGATGTTCCCCCCTATCCACTACCTCGCCTATAATGGCATATGTGGTTGGAGTGCCCTTCAGTTCTTCAAGGAGCATATCCGCATTCTCTTTCGAAACCGAGATCAACAACCCTCCAGATGTCTGGGGATCGAATAATATATCCTTCATAGCCTGTAATACCTCAGGTCTAAACTGTACCCTATCGCCTATATACTTGCTATTAGTATAGGCCCCCGCAGGAATCAGGCCCATATTCGCATACTCCAATGCATTTTTAATCAATGGAATCCTCTCATGATCTATCCTCATGCTTACATCACTGCCCTCCGCCATCTCTAGGGCATGACCCAATAAGCCGAAGCCAGTTATATCCGTAACTCCATTTATATCCACCTTATCCATGGCTTCCTTGGCATAACGATTCAACGTGCTCATGACCCTAACCGCCTCATCATAGGAGGCCTCATCAGCTAGTCCGCCTTTTATAGCCGTATTTATTATCCCTAGGCCCAATGGCTTGGTCAATATGAGTAGATCCCCGGGCCTCGCCCCGGTATTGGTCAGGACCTTGTCTGCATCCACGAAGCCCGATACGGATAGCCCATACTTGGGCTCATCATCCTCTACGGTATGACCGCCTACTAGCAAGGCCCCCGCCTCCTCCACCTTATCATGCCCTCCCTTCAATATCTCCACTAGGATATCGGGATCCAAGCAATCGGGAAAGCAGACTATATTCATAGCTAGCCTAGGCTCTCCCCCCATGGCATATACATCGCTCAGGGAATTGGCAGCAGCTATCTGCCCAAATGCATACGGATCATCTACTATTGGGGTGAAGAAATCGAGGGTCTGTATAAGGGCTAGGTTCTCATCTATCCTATATACCGCGGCATCATCCGAGGTATTTAAACCCACTATCAATCTGTCATCTCTTGTTTCTGGTAGTTGACGCAAAACCTGCGCCAATATATCGGGACCGATTTTGGCCGCTCAGCCGGAGCTCTTGGTCAATTGGGTCAGCTTAATATCCATCTATATCACTCCTCATCTTACCGTAATCAATTCCATAATAGCCTCGAATTTCTTTTCGCCTATACCTGATACATTTTTTATATCATCGATAATCTTAAACGGACTCCCCTCTCTATAGTCTAGAATCTTTCCAGCCGTTACCTCTCCTATACCCGGTAATGTCATCAATTCCTCTTTTGTGGCGATATTTATATTGATCTTTGGGTTGGAGGCTTCCAAGCCTTGAGATCCCATGAGGGTTTCGGCTGCGATGGGAATCTCCTCCTCCCCTATTGCGGGTATGTAGATCTTCTCCTCATCTATCAATTTCTTGGCTAAATTCATTCTATCTAAATCGGCCTCCCTTTTCAATCCTCCGGCCAAATTTACCGCATCTATTACCCGGGCCCCCATTTCCAACTCCACCAGGCCGGGATTGTTCACCTGTCCACTGATATGGATCATTATAGGTCCTTCTTCCCGTTCTTCCTCCTCATCCGGTTCTATATCCATATTCGTCTCCATATTTGATAGTATATTATCTGCATCTATATTCCTCCTATTGAAGAACCTAAACATGGATATTATGCCTATTATGAGCACTAGGGCTAATATTATAAGCTGATCCCTCCTAGTGAAAAAACTCATTTCACACCACTCCTTTAGAAGATCATTCCTAATCAATATTCTATATTAAATTTCAAAATCCTTCTTTTTGGACAAAAATATATCTTTTCTATTAAAAATCCATCATATTTTTGATATAATTTAATATAAATAACTTTGGATATGGAGGGACTCTATTTGAAACGAATTGTATCAATTATTTTACTACTAATGCTAGTTACATATAATATATCCTATGCTGCTCCAATGAATCTCTCTGGAGAGGTTGCCATATTGATAGATGAAGATACGGGACAGGTTCTGTTCGAAAAGAATTCCCGCAAAGCAGCCTACCCCGCGAGCACCACGAAGATAATGACTGGTATCCTAGCGATTGAGTTGGGTAATATGGAAGATGATGTGATAATAGATGATGAGGTAGTTCAGCTTACCGATGGGAGTCATATAGCACTAGAGCCCGGTGAAAAACTAAAGTTCAGGGACCTCGTATATGCATTGATGATTCAATCCGCTAATGATGCGGCATTAGCTATCGCAAAGCATATCTCGGGGGATATAGATGAATTTGCTAAACTAATGAATCAAAAAGCCATAGAAATAGGGGCATTGGATACCAATTTCGTGAATCCAAATGGCCTACCCCATGATGAGCATATAACCACTGCATATGATTTGGCCCTGATCTCTAAGTATGCTATGCAAAATCCTAAATTCAGGGAGATAGTGGCCAACTATAATTACGAGATACCTAAGACCAATGCCAAAGACGAGGATAGGTATCTGAGTTCTAATAATAGGCTTCTATATAGCAATAGATTGATAGATGTGGATGGCGAACGGATTCCAATCAAGTATGAGGGTGCCACGGGCATCAAAACTGGATATACCAAGGCGGCCCAAAACTGCCTAGTCGCTTCGGCCACAAGGGATGGCCGAAATCTAATTGCAGTGGTATTGAAGGCTGATGGTAGGGAAGTGTTTGCGGATATCCACCGCTTGCTCAACCACGGTTTTAATGATTTTCATAGGATTCAGGTGGCGACTAAAGGTGATATAGGGGGAGATATTGAGGTGCTAGGTGGGACAAGCCCCACAGTTGCTGGGATCATAGAGGAAGACCTATCGGTATATGTCTCTAATGATAGCAACCCTCAGGATCTAGAGGAAACGATTAGCATCGAACGATCCATAGAAGCCCCCATAAGGAAAGGCCAAACCCTGGGCAAGGTGGAATACTATATGGGCGATGAATTGATAGCTGAATCCAATATCATAGCGACATTGGATATCGATAAGAAGATAACTGCCAAGATAGAGGATAAACTGCCCAAAAAGAGGTATGCATTTGCCCTCCTAATCGTCCTTCTAGTCCTAGCTAGAATATATACTATAAGGTTGCGGCGTAGGCGTAGAAGGCGATCCGTATATAAGATGAATCTATTCAGATAAAAAAGCTTTGCCCTTGGGCAAAGCTTTTTTATCTAAAGTACGGCTATCGCTTCAATCTCCACATCTGCGCCACCTGGTAATCTAGAAACTTGAACGCATGCTCTAGCGGGTTTATGCTCATTGAAGTACTCTCCATATACTTCGTTTACAGCTGGAAAATCATCCATATCCGTTATGAATATGTTGACCTTAGCTATATCCTCTAGCTTGGCGTCCCCCGCCTCCAATACTGCTAGTACATTTTCTATACACTGCTTGGTCTCCTTTTTGATATCCCCATTCATTATTTCGGTAGATCCAGGTGCCATGGGAAGTTGCCCGGATGTAAATACTATATTGCCCGCCTTAATACCCTGAGAATAGGGTCCTACGGCCCCAGGTGCCCTGTCAGTTGATAATGATATTAATGACATATGCAAGCCTCCTTAATAAAATTAAATTTATATAAATCCCTTTATAGGTTGCCGTCCAAAATCATCTCTTCGCCATCAGCCCATAGCTTCTCTAGATTGTAGAATTCCCTCTCTTCCCTATGGAATATATGGGCTACTATATCCCCAAAGTCCAATAGAACCCATTTGGAACTCCTATGGCCCTCCTTATTCCTCGGATAGAATCCGGCCTCTACCATCTTCTTTTCAACCTCATCCGTTATGGCCTTTACCTGAGTGGTAGAATTTCCACTTGCAATTATAAAATAGTCGGCAATCACGGTAAGGCCCTTTAGGTTTAACACCTTTATATCAAGCCCCATCTTATCGCTACATGCCTTTGCAATTATGGATAACCTCTCATCGATATTCCCCACTAAATTACCTCCCATTATTTTAATTGATTTCATTATGTTCATCATATTCATCCGTACTTTCAACAGCTCTATAGTCTAAGAACATTCGCTCTACGAGCCTTCTGCTCTCCTCTTCATCTGCTATGAAGTATGATACATTCCCTATATATCTATCCTGACCTGGCAGGGTAGTCATCTCCAGCCTTTCTGAATCAAACCTTCCCGCATTCATGGCAAATCTCGTTATCAAATCCAATGGAATATTGGTATCCACATTATTATAATAGGATTTCATCATCTTGGGTATATTTATTACATTGGCAGGTCTCAAGGTTTTCTCTATTGCAGCTTTCATAAACTGCTGCTGAGCCCTAATTCTACCTAGGTCCTGATCTATATACCCCTTTCTAAATCTTAGGAATTGAAGTGCCTGATCCCCGTCTAAGGTCTGATATCCCTGCCGTAAATCTATATATAGTGGCGGATCTGCAGCCAAATCCTTATATTGCATGTCCATGGGGACATCTACTTCAACGCCATCCAATATATCTACATACTCCCTAACTATATTATAGTCCACCTTCACATAGTATTCTAAATCTATCCCGAGAAGTTCCCCCACGGCCATCACCGAATATTCCGGCCCCCCATGGGCATGGGCGTGGTTGATCTTCTCCTCGTTCACCCTACCCGGTAGCTGCATCTTGGTATCCCTAGGTATGGACAGGATCGATATATCGCCAGTAGATCTATCTACCCTGCATAGCATCATGGTATCCGATCGAGTTCCCTGACTATTATCCAAATCCTTGGCATCTACCCCTAGGACCAAAAAGGTAATGTCCTTTGTACCATCCAGTAATCTATCTATCAATGTATCCTTATCGTCTTCATCATCCACCGAATCGGCCTTGCTCAAAGTTCTATATATTATGCCAGTCCATAGGACTGAAAACAATACCAATGATATAAGAAAGGTCTTCAAAAATCTCCTCTTCATCGAGTGTCACCCCATTTTTTTAATCTTAAAAGCTGATTCCTCGCCCTGATCGTATCTAGGTGAATGGGGGCACTAGTTTCGATTAGGAATTTCAACGTACCTTCCATGGAATGGAGTATGCTTCCATCGATATCCCTATAGGCCATATCCCTTATATTTTCCACCCCTGGAAAATTTCGATTAGGTTCTATAATATCAGCTATATATACTATCTTTTCAGTTGAATTCATATTCTCCCTACCAGTCGTGTGAAAGCGGATTGCATTTAATACCTCTACATCCCCTATATGATATTCCCGCCTGGCCAATTCCTCACCTAGTATAGCATGTATAAGCCCTGTATTATCCCTAGCTATACTATCTAGGATTATATCAAAATCCCCTATCAGTTTCAACATTCTTTTTACATCCAATAGCCTACCGCAATCATGCAGAAGCCCGGCTATGGCAACCTTTTCAACATGATAGCCATGATGCCTTGCTAGATCTATACACGTTTCCATTACACGCACTGAATGAAGGTATCTATCATGGCCTATATCGGCCTCTAGCTTTTCATGAATCCATCTATCCTTCATAGAGCCGCTCCCTTTCTATATAGGCTTCCACCCCTTCGGGTACTAGGTACTTGATCGATAGCCCCATCCCTATATTATTCCTTATGCCAGTGGAAGATATCTCTATATTTGGGGCATTTAGTATATGGAAGGAACTATTATATCTCCTGTTGAATTCCCTGACCCTCATATCTAGCTCCCCATCCTCCCCCGTTCCGGATCGCTTAAGTATTATAAATTCACATAGGGTCACCAATTTCATATAGTCCTTCCATCTATCTATATTGGAAAATGAATCCGAACCCAGGATAAAGTAGAAATCCACGGATGGATATTCCTCCTGAAGTTGCCTTATGGTATCTATGGTATATGTATTGCCCTGCCTTTCCATTTCCATCGTCGATATATTAAAATATGGATTGGTCTCTATAGCCAAGAGGGTCATATTATATCTATGTATATCGGACGATATCCCATCCTCATCTTTATGGGGGGGATTCCCAGTGGGTATGAATAGTACCTCGTCTAGCCCGAAATTTATCCTCGAATGCTCCGCTAATATTAGATGTCCATTATGTATGGGATCGAAGGTACCTCCCATTATGCCTATTTTCTTCTGATCCAAAGTAAATTACCCCCTATCCAAGTCGATCTATTGCGGCAGAGATATCCTCTTATGTTCTTTGGATTCCCTATATAGTACAAACCTATTGCCTATGCTTTGGACAAATTCCGCCTCCACATCCTCTACCAATTGCAGCGCGGCTTCTTTGGCCTCCAGGGGACTATTATTCAGTACATTTACCTTTATTAATTCCCTAGCCTCCAATGCCTCGTCTACTTGCTGAATAAAATTGGCGTTAATTCCTCCCTTTCCGATCTGAAATATCGGATCCATGGTATTGGCCATGGATTTCAAATAGCTCCTCTGTCTTCCAGTTAACAATTGATACACTCCTCCATCATGCAAAGTATTCAAATTCGTGTCCGCAGACGAATACCGAATCCCCTTCAGTAATCCCCAAATCTTCTAATTCGTCCTCTACTCCCTTTTCCCTGATTACATTCTGAAAATATCTGAGGGAATCCATATTATCGAAATTGGTCGATTCCAGCAGTCTTTCAATAAAACTTCCCTCTACTATGAACTTTCCATCCTCTTTCCTTACAATTATAGCCTCTTCGTCGGGTTGTTCCGGCGTTATTATCACCTTATCATCGAAGGTATCATAATCGCCTTCAACCTTGGATAGCAACTCATAGATTCCATATCTCAGTTCATCCATTCCCATGGTGGTAGCTGCAGATACGGGAAATACCCTATAGCCCTCGGTTTCCAATTCCCGTCGGATATCCTCTATCCTTTCCTCAGCCTGAGGTATATCCATCTTATTGGCCGCAATTATCTGCGGTTTCTCAGATAGCTTTGGATTATATCTAGCTAATTCCTCATTTATGCTGTGAAAGTCCTCTAACGGATCCCTACCCTCAAGCCCGGAGGCATCTAGTACATGGACCAATACCTTGGTCCTCTCTACATGCCTCAGAAAATCGTGACCTAGCCCAATTCCCTTATGGGCACCCTCTATCAGGCCCGGAATATCCGCTATGACGAAGCTCTCACCTGCCCCCATAGATACTACTCCTAGATTGGGTCTCAATGTAGTGAAATGATAATTCGCTATCTTAGGCTTCGCCTCCGACAATATAGATAATATGGTGGATTTGCCTACATTAGGAAATCCTATTAGGCCCACATCGGCTATTAGCTTTAATTCCAGTACCACCTTGCGTTCTTCCCCCCTAGTGCCGGGCTGGGCGAACCTAGGGGCTTGCCTTGTGGCGGTAGCAAATCTGGCATTTCCCTTGCCCCCTCTGCCTCCCCTAGCTATTACAAAGGTCTGCCCCGGGGATTTCATATCCACTATCAAATTTCCGGTATCTTCATCCTTAACAAGGGTTCCTACGGGGACCTTGAGGATCATATCCTCACCGCTTTTCCCAAATTGCCTTTTAGTCCTCCCATCTTCGCCACTTTCCGCCTTATAGTGGAGTTTATATCGGAAGTCCATAAGGGTTCTAAGACCCTCGTCGGCGAGCAGGATTATATCCCCTCCATCACCGCCATCCCCACCATAGGGCCCTCCCGATGGTTCATACTTTTCCCTTCTAAAGGCTACCGCTCCATTACCACCTTTGCCAGCCTCTAAATTTATCTTTGCGATATCTATAAACATATGATCATCCTCTATCCAGTATATCCAGTATTTGATAGTTCAATTATATCAAGTTGTAAAATGATGTCAATGAATCCAATATCTTGGGGCTTGTCATATATAAAAAAGCTTACCTATCTGGTAAGCCTTTTTATATCTATGCTAATTCCTCAGCCGTATAGACGCTGATTTGCCTTCTATTCCTACCCCTTTGTTCAAACTTCACTATCCCATCTACCCTTGCAAATAGGGTATCATCCTTCCCTCTGCCCACGTTGTGGCCAGCGTGGAATTTGGTCCCCCTCTGCCTCACCAATATGTTTCCAGCTAGAACGACTTGACCGTCCCCTCTCTTGACGCCTAGTCTCTTCGCATGGCTATCCCTACCGTTCCTAGAGCTACCTACTCCCTTTTTACTTGCGAATAGCTGTAAATCCAACCTAATCATCCTCTACACCTCCCTATATCCAACAGTCACATATCCTGGATAATTTTCTATTATCGCCCTGACCCCCACCTCCAAGGTGTTAAGTAGGATCTCGGCCTCCATATATCTATCATTATCCAGATCATCGGATATCATTACGTTCATAACACCTTCATCTATCGAATATTCAATATACTTCTCTTCAATATTGCAGACATCCGCCAGCGATAGCAATACGGTTTGCGCCAATACCGATATGGCCGCACAAACTATATCTTCGCCTTTCGTGTCATAACCCGCATGTCCAGTTATATTGTATCCCATTATACGATTTTGACAATCCCTATATAGAACCACTCGAATCATGATTAACCAACTATCTTTTCAATCTTGAGTTTCGTATATGGCTGACGATGTCCCTGCTTTCTCTTATAGTTTTTCTTAGGCTTATACCTAAAGATCACTATCTTCCTTGCTTTTCCCTGCTCCAACACCGTGGCTTCTACCTTGGCATCCTCAACATAGGGCTTACCCACGGATAGATTATCTCCGCTGGAGACGAGAAGAACCTTGGATAGATCCACCTTATCGCCTTCTTTTGCAGCAAGCTTTTCTACAAATACTACATCTCCTTCTTCAACCCTGTACTGTTTTCCACCTGTTTCAATTACAGCATACATTATTATAGCACCTCCCCTAACCAGTCTCGCCGATATCAGGTGACTATGCTTTAATACCCATATCGAGCGGCTACCTACGCCCTAAAATTCTAGCAGATAGGATTGGTTTTGTCAATACGATTTGTTTACAATTTTACCCTTTCCCTTGCAATGGGGACATATATCCGTATAGCTGCTACTGAGGCTATTTCTTATCTTCTTCCTGGTCAACTCTACTAGGCCCAATTTGGTTATTCCAATTATATTGGCCCTATTTCTATCCTTGCCCAGGCAATCCTCCAATCTATTTAAAACGAGCTTTATATCCCGCCTTCTCTTCATATCTATAAAATCTATTATTATGATTCCGCTTAAATCCCTAAGGCGAATCTGTTTGGCTATCTCCTCAGCTGCCCTTAAATTGGTCCTTACCACAGTATCCTCTAAATTCCTATGCCCTATAAACTTGCCCGTGTTAACATCTATGGCGGTCAATGCCTCCAACTCATCTATTACTATATATCCCCTATCATCCAGCCCCACCTTTCTATTGAAGGCCGATTGAATTTGCTCTGCTATACTCCCATAGGAGGATATGGTGAAATCTTCGTCGTAGAGTAGCTTTTCTTTCAATTTAGGGGATATGATATCCTCAAGCTTCAACAGGCTATCATACTTTTCCCTATCGTTTACTATTATTCTATCCGTATGTGATCCGAATACATCCCTGACTATCTGATGGGTTAAATCCATCTCCCTATATATCAACTTGGGAATGGGCAGAAAGTGTTTTTCCGCCTCGATCCTATTATATTCTTTTAGTAGGAGCTCATATTCCGCTAGCAATGGCTCCCTATCTACTCCTTGGGCCCTGGTCCTAAATATAAAGCCCATATCTCCTTTTCTTATATTCATCCCAATAGCCTTCAACCTATCTATTTCCAATGGATCCTCTATCTTCCTAGATATGCTAATCCTATTGGAAAATGGGGTCAGAACTAGGAAGCGTCCAGGAATGGTTATATGGGTTGTAACCTTGGGACCCTTGGTATTGGTAGGCTCCTTCAACACCTGTACCAGCAGATCATCGCCACCCTTTATTATATCCTGTATATCCACCTTCGTATCCCGATACATGTAATCC
>JAAYRM010000121.1 GCA_012518745.1 Tissierellia bacterium | reverse complement strand
TTAAAGGAAAAAGCAGCATAATATTAATTTTAATAAAGTAAAAAACGGGGTGAAATTGCAAATTGACCAAGTAAACTTAGAAACTAAAATCCTATTGCAGATAGGTTATTCTAGTATGCTCTTTTTTCTCAGAGATAAAAGGTCAATTATGCAATTTCCTCATATATCTTATCATATTGTAGATTCCGTTTTATTTGGTATAATAAATGTACCCATACATTTAAAGAGGAGGTTATATATGTTAATAAATAAGGATATCAACACTCCCCTATATATACAGCTCTATGAGAATATTAGGAATCTCATAGATAGCGGACAATTGGAGGAGGGAGAAAAACTCCCCTCCATAAGAAGTTTAGCAGATAAATTGCAAGTAAACAACATCACAGTGGTAAATGCATATAAGCTTTTAGAACAGGAAAAGTATGTATATTCCATCAGGGGTAGCGGTACCTATGTAAAATCTCATAATTATGGATTAGAGGCCCCGTTTATGGAGGATGGGGATATAGAGCTTATGATAGGTGGGATATTGCCAATATCCAAAGATAGTATCAATTTTGCATCCGTATCCCCCACACCAGATATATTCCCCATAGAGGAATTTAAACAGTCCCTAGTAGAGGTATTGGACAGGGATAGAGGAAGTGCTTTTATGTACCCCGAGATCAACGGATATAAGCCGCTTAGGGAATCTATATCCCTATTCATGCATGAAAATTATGGCATGGATGTGGATGAAGATGAGATCCAAATAATTTCGGGTGGCCAACAGGGAATTGATATCATCACCAAGACATTGATAACCCAGGGCGATTGGGTTCTCGTGGAAAACCCTACCTATTCGGCCGCTATAGCCGCTTTTAAGTCCAGGGGTGCTAGAACTGTAGGCATTCCCATACTGAAGGATGGGATAGATTTAAAAATCCTCAAGGAACAAATCGAAAAATACAATCCAAAGCTCCTATATATAATGACCAATTATCAAAACCCCACCACCTATTCCTATTCAAAGGAGAAGGGAGCAGAGCTTCTGGAACTCAGCAAGCAATACGATTTCTATATAATAGAAGATGATTTCATGATGGATTTAAACTATGATGCAAGGAAAATAACTCTACTAAAATCTATGGATCAACATAACCAGGTTATATATATTAAGAGTTTTTCGAAGATATTTATGCCCGGAGTGCGAATTGCATTCATGACCGTACCGGCGAATCTCTTTGAAGATATAATAAGGGTAAAGCATACTACGGATATTTCATCATCAGGATTCCTTCAAAGGGCCTTCGACCTATACCTGAGAAAGGGGTATTGGAAGAATCATATAACCAATATTAAAAATGAGTATACAAAGAAATATAATACGATGATCCAGCAATTGAATAGACTGAAAAGATACGGAGTCTCCTTCGAGGAACCACGCGGGGGTCTGAGCATATGGCTTAAATTGCCCAAAGATATGGATTCTATGGATCTATATACCGAATGTGCCGAAAAAAACATTGCAATAGTGCCTGGAAAGATATTCTTCACCGATGATAGCATATATTCCAACTATGTACGTATGAGCTTTAGTGCCGTATCGGAAGATGAGATAATCCATGGTATAGGGATAATCGATAACTATTTTCAAAAAATCTATATGGAGGATAGCAATAAATATATACCCTTCTTATAGGATTAGATCCAATTGCCTATGATAACGAGCCTATCACATATAGGATAACCCATAATCCGATAAAACCGAATACGGGGTATATCGTGCCTATCAGATTTGCAAAGCCTAGTTTCGCTAGGGGTATTGCAGTTATGCAGAATAATGCCATCTTGAAATTTCTATGCTCTTGAAGCCTGTTCATAAAACCAAATCCATTGGCCAGGGCCGTTGTGAACATGGCGATCCAGAGTACTATAGAATACAGCTTTCTATAACCTACCCCTATGTATTCACATACCCTTAGCATCGGAATATCTAGGCTATATATCTCGTTATAATATATTAGCATGGTATGCAATATAGATATGCCTAGGATAAATAATATAATTCCCCCAGCTACCCCGCCCAATATGGCAGTCTTTTTACCATCTATTATCGGCGATAGGGATGAGAATACCACTAGGATGATCAATGAATT
>JAAYRM010000120.1 GCA_012518745.1 Tissierellia bacterium | reverse complement strand
GTATTCCGAAAGTTCAAAGGGATCCCCCTTGGATTTTGAAAGTTCTAGATATTCCTTTAGTTCATGTTGGCTCTTAATATTATTTAACCTTTCCAATAGTCTTTCAGTCTGCTTATTTCTCATAATATCACCTATTTTGAATTCAAACCTTGTATGATATAATTATATCATAAGTTTCTGGAAGGATGAAGTTAATGGAAAGGCTGGCTAAAGGATATAGGGCCTCCATATATATGGAGGTAGCGGAGCTATCCGAGGGAAAGGTATATATAGTAAAATCCTCATTAGATGACAGGATATATATAAAAAAGATATTAGCAGCTGAAAATTATGAGATATATACAAAGATAAGGGAATTGGATATACCCAATATACCAAGAATATATGAAATTATCGATATGGATGATAGGGTAATAATAATCGAGGAGTATATTAACGGCCACTCATTAGAGGAGATATTGGACGAGGTGAAAACACTCACCGAAGTAGATGTAGTAAAATACATCTTGGATTTGGTAGATATCTTGAATGAGCTGTATCGCGGCAACTCGGCCATAATACATAGGGATATCAAGCCCTCCAATATAATGATCAACAACGATGGCATATTGAAACTCATAGATTTCGATATTTCAAGGATACATAAGAGCAATAAATCGACCGATACTAATGTACTCGGTACATATGGATATGCAGCACCTGAACAATTTGGGTTCAATCAAACCGATATTAGAGCAGATATCTATTCCATAGGCGCTACTATGAATGTATTGCTTACGGGGAAACTACCCATGGAGGAGCTTCATGATGGAAGACTATCCAAGATCATATCAAAATGTATAGAATTGGATCCAGAGCGAAGGTTTCAAAGCACCGAAAAATTAAAAAACGAATTATTAAAGGTGTATAGAAAGCACAATATAGGAAACCCGGATTATGAAGACCTGAAATTGCCAGGTTTCAGATCTAATAGGCTTATATTCAGGACGATTGGGTTCGTATGGTACCTATTATTGGGCATGTTCCTATTGGGATTTTTCGATTCGGAACCCATGGCAGGGGATAGGACTTCAAATATAACATTCGCATTATTCTCATTTTCTCTAACCCTTCTATATGGTGATTATAGAAATATAAAATCGAGACTACCTATATTGGATTCTGAAAATTTAATAATAAGACTGCTAGGATATGCACTGTATACCATAGGTTTGGTTTTAATAATTGGTATTTTTATTTAGGATTACTTGTATGCTACTAGCCTACAGATTAGCCGACTATATCTGATAACATTTAATTGGATAGAGTCGATTTTTATTAAACGAAAAATTGCGGTTAAAAAACCATATGAAAATCATATGAGGGGAGAGGGTTTTATGAAGAAGGTAATAGGAATTATTAGCAGTGTTTTATTTCTAGTCATAACGCTTCAAAGTTGTGCTGCGGGATTTGTCAATATAGTTGATGACAGCGGAGAGATGAGCGGCACGGCAGGATTTGCATTATCCGTATGCATGCTTATAGCGGGTATAATAGCGATTATATCTAGGACTAGCAAGGGAATGACGATTACATCAATAGCTTTTTATGCCCTAGGGGGAATAGTGGGAATTGCTAATGTAGGTTCCTATGGGGATTTAAAGATCTGGTCTATTCTAAGTTTTATATTCGCTGCATTAATCCTATCTCAT
>JAAYRM010000119.1 GCA_012518745.1 Tissierellia bacterium | reverse complement strand
CATATTAAACCATAGAAGGCACAAGATTCTTGAAAGCATGATATAGGATCCTGTGCCTTTTTATGTATGGATTACGGGCTGAAACGAGCGTCTCTGTACATTAAAAATAAGGCAAAGATGAACAGATTATAAAAATAGGAAAGGTGAATATTATGAATTTAAAAGATATTCGGGATATTGCAAGGAATAGACTGGCAGGGTATTGTCGGGTGTGTCCTGTATGTAATGGTATTGCATGTGCAGGGGAAGTACCAGGTATGGGCGGCTCTCTTACTGGTTCAGCGTTTAAAGATAATGTGAAGGATTTAGGAAAAGTGAAATTAAGGCTAAAGACTATACATGATGTGAAGGACCCCATATTGGATTTTAATTTTCTAGGTACAAGACTTAGTCTGCCCGCAATAATTGCCCCAATGATGGGAATGGATATAAATATGGGGGGAGCTATAACTGAGAAAGAATATTTAGATAGTATAATAGATGGGAGTTTGGATTCAGGTACCATTGCTATGACTGGGGGATATGATGCGAGCCCTGAAATGTATGAATTATGTCTTAAGACTTTAAATAGGGCATCCGGTCACGGCATACCTATTGTTAAACCTAAGCAAAATTCATTGATAATTGAAAGCCTTAAGAAGGCTGAAGAGACTGGGGTTTTAGCTGTTGGAATGGACATTGATGGGGCAGGATTGGTTACTATGAGATTGCAGAATATATTGGTGGGTCCAAAGACTGTGAAGGAATTAGGGGAAATAATCAATTCGCTCGTAACGCCCTTTATCTTGAAAGGTGTAATGACAGAGGAGGAGGCGGAATTAGCTGTGGATGTAGGGGCAAGGGCCATAGTGGTTTCTAACCATGGTGGTAGAGTACTTGATCACTGTCAATCCACCGCAAGGGTATTACCCGAAATAGCAAATACGGTGAAGGGAAGGATCCCGATATTGGTAGATGGAGGAATTCGTTCAGGGGTAGATATATTCAAAATGTTGGCCTTAGGAGCCGATGGTGTATTAATAGGTAGGACTATATTAATAGGCGCAGTAGGGGGATACAAGGCAGGGGTCTCGCTTGTCCTTGAAGAGATGAAAAATCAATTGTATCAGGCCATGATATTGACAGGCAGTAAGGATGTCTATTCCATTAATAAATCTAAAATCTCAATAGAATGGTAGTTATAATTTTCAACAATCCGATATATATCTATTGAATATATCGAATTAGAGTGTGCCAACCTATCAATAATGGGGAATCGGGTTGAAACTGTATAGATTTTTATATTAGGGATTCATTCCTTGCAGAAGGTCTGTAATCCTTAATTTATATTTATATGGACTTAATTCTAGGAGGTAACAATATGGGCAAAATTAAGGCTAAAGAATTTAACCGATATAGGTTTGCTATGTTTTCGGTACTGTTAACAATTCATATAATCGTATCGTTTCATAGATTAGCAGCCGGTGTAGTAAGAAATGAATTGATGTATGCATTCGGTATATCTAATGCGGGGTTTGCAAATCTAAGCTCAACATATTTTTATGTCTATATGCTTATGCAAATCCCTTCCGGTATTTTGGTAGATACCTTTGGGCCTCGTTGGATTATTATAACAGGCACTTTCTTGGCGGGCATTGGTTCCATCGTATTCGGGTTTGCAAACAACATATTCTGGATATTTTTTGGTAGGCTAGTCGTAGGTTTAGGGGTTTCAGTAAGCTTTATTT
>JAAYRM010000118.1 GCA_012518745.1 Tissierellia bacterium | reverse complement strand
GAAGAGAAGCAAGAAGAGCTGGGTGCATCCTTTGAGGAATCCGAATTCGGCGTTATGGTAGTGGGGATGATGGATTATATCGTGGATGCGGATAAGCAGGAGTTCTTCCATATAGCCATTAACGGCGAGGATGCCATGACCGGCATCAAGGAGATACCGCTGGTAGACGGCGATGTCTACAGGTTTGAATTGGCAAACTATTGATATTATGAAAATACGGGATATAGCTCTGATTGGGATCCTCAGCGCTACCATAACTACGGGGAAATTGGCTTTGAGTTTCATACCCAATGTGGAGATCGTCACATTGCTCTTCATAGTCTATACGGTGGTATTTGGGATTAGAAGAAGCCTATTGACCTCCGTAGTATTCAGTACCACGGAGATATTTTTATATGGTTTTTCTACATGGTTATTGGGATACTACCTGGTATGGCCCTTGCTGATCCTATCGACATACCTAATAGGTAGGACCATGCGATCCGAATACGCCTATGCTATAGTTGGGGCAATCTTCGGATACGCCTTTGGGTTGCTATTCGCCATAGTAGAATCCTTTTTCTATGGGCTAGCATATGGTTGGATCTATTGGCTGAGGGGCATACCGTTCGACATAATCCATGGGACCTCGAATTTCATCATAATATTGACTCTATACAGACCTATATTGAATATTCTTACGAGGTTAAAGGAGATCCATTACAGGACTTTAAGTTGAGGTATTTACTTCAACTTAAAGTTTTTTTATGGGTATATCTAGCATGGGATTTAATCATGGCTTAGGGTATATAATACAGTAATATGTGAAAATTAGTAGATGGAGGGATTGATGCACGTGAATAGAAGGGGTAAATTGACCATTGGGATATTGGCGATAATTATCTTGGCCATATTTCTAAATGGATGTTCCATTGGATCCAAGGGCAAGGAGCAGGGGATCGATGATGAGGTATTGGAGGATGATGTCGATAGGAATACAGATGGCACTGAATTGATTAGTGGCACCGAATTGGCCAGATTACCCGATTTTGATCTGCAGGATTTGAATGGCAGGAGGGTGTCCAGCGATATCTTTGGGGATTATAGCATTACCATAGTCAATATATGGCAGAGCACCTGTGGGCCTTGTATTGAGGAGATAGGGGCATTAAAGGTAATATATGATGAATATAGAGATGAGGATGTAAACGTAT
Organism: Tissierellia bacterium; assembly: GCA_012518745.1. Classification (GTDB taxonomy): domain Bacteria; phylum Bacillota; class Clostridia; order Tissierellales; family Tepidimicrobiaceae; genus DUNJ01. The sequence goes on along the minus strand of JAAYRM010000118.1, from coordinate 12,489 downwards.
TGGGCATATCGATAGATAATATGGAGGTAATAGATGAGGAAGGGCTCGAAGACCTATTGGAAACCATGGACGTAAAATATACCAACCTCATAGCCGATGATGATTATTTCATGGAGATAGCCACCCATATGCGGGCCACTCCCACGACGTTTATCGTGGATAGCAAGGGTGAGCTCCTAATGGAAGCTAAGGAAGGCTCTAGGGGTACGGAGGGAGATATAGAGGATTTCAAGAATATAATTGAATCGCTAAGGCAATAGTTGAAAAGGGTTTATCCTATGGTTATAACCATAAGATAAACCCCTTATATTATGACCCTTCTTAGGAAATCCTTGGTCCTTGGATTCTTCGGATTGTTGAATAGCTCCTCGGGAGGTGCCTCCTCCAAGATAATCCCATCATCTATGAATAGAACCCTATCCGCCACTTCCTTGGCAAAATTCATCTCATGGGTTACTATCACCATGGTCATTCCATCCGCAGCCAATTGCTTCATCACCTCTAACACCTCACCAACCATTTCAGGGTCGAGAGCCGAGGTGGGTTCATCGAATAACATCAGATCCGGAGACATGGCTAGGGCCCTAGCTATGGCAACCCTCTGCTTCTGTCCACCGGATAGTTGATTGGGATAATTATTGGCCTTATCCCCCAAACCTACCCTCTTGAGGAGCTTAAGCCCCTTGTCCTTGGCTTCCTTCTCCTTCATCATATTCAACCTAGTAGGGGCGAGGGTTACATTCTCCAGGACAGTCATATGGGGGAATAGGTTGAAATTCTGAAAGACCATACCCATATCCTGCCTGATTACATTGATATCATTTTTATCGTCGGTAACGGAGATATCCTTGAACAATATCTGTCCCTTATCCGCCTCCTCCAATCTATTGAGGCATCTGAGCACGGTACTCTTACCGGAGCCACTGGGACCAATTATCACCACTACCTCCCCTTTATCTATATTCAGGTCGATTCCCTTCAATACATGCAATTTTCCAAAATTCTTATGCAAATCGGTAACCTTAATCAACTGTCTGCAATCTCCTTTCGAACGCCCTTACCAATGTGGATAGGGTAAAGGTAATGGCAAAATAGACCATGGCGGTAATTATCAAGGGTTCAAAGGGCCGGAAGGTGATGCCACGAACCGTCGAATTGCTATACATCAGCTCGTGGATTCCAATTATGGATACTATTGATGATTCCTTAATAATTGCAATGAACTCATTACCCAATGCAGGCAATATATTTTTGATAGCCTGGGGTAGAATTATGGTCTTCATGGATATCGTGTAATTCAATCCAAGCGAACGAGCGGCCTCCATCTGGCCCTTATCTATGGCCTGGATCCCAGCACGAACTATCTCCGCGACATACGCAGCACTATTTATGGATAATGCTACGATTCCAGCCATCAGATCGTTTAAATTGCTTCCCAGTACCGATATATCCGGAAAAGTTATCCCTACAAAGGATAAGCCATAGTAGAATATGAAGAGCTGGACCATTATGGGAGTTCCCCTTATGAATTCGATATAGACGGCCGCAATCCCCTTCAATACGGGATTGCGGGATATCCTCATCAATGCAAAGAGTACTCCTAGGATTACACCGAATATGATGGTAAATATGGCTAATAATATGGTGATCTTCGCACCATTTATAAAGAACATATAATAATCTTTTACAAAGCTAAAATCCAATCTCTAGACCTCCTCGATCGCCAATCCATGATAGATTATTCCTCTGAAAGTGCGGTGGCATCCTGTATAAATTTATCCAGGGTATCGTCACTCATCAGCCTGTCTATGGTTGCATTTATAATATCCACTAGTTCCTGATTGCCTTTCTTGATGGCAACGGCAATACCATCGCCCTGCCCGAGGTCTATATGGGGTGCAAGGATTAGATCCGGATGTCTTGAAACATAGGCTTCGGCCACTGGAATTGCAAGGACCAACCCATCGATTTTGTTATTCTTCAACTCTAGAACTAGATCTGTAACCTTTGCCAATGATTTTATTCGGGCACCTTCAATCTGTTCCTCGGCAACCTCTTCCTGAACTGTTCCCTTCTGGGCTCCAATATTGAGGCCCTCAAGATCGGCTATGGACTGATACTTATCCTTATTATCGGTTAGAACCAGCAATCCCGAGTCTTCCATATAGTATTCCTTGGAAAAGTCGACGCTCTGCTTTCTCTCCTCGGTGGCCGACATACCCGCTACTACGAAATCTACATTCCCCGTATCCAGGGCTGCCAATAGGCCATCGAAATCCATATCCTTTATCTCGAGTTCTACTCCTATATCCTTGGCAATCTCCTTGGCAACTTCGATATCGAATCCAACGATCTCGTCCTTCCCGTCTATCTGCTTATGGAATTCATAAGGTGGATAGTCGGCACTGGTACCTAGAACGATCTTATTGGCCTCCTTGATCTTATCCAATGATGTAGCTACCTCATCATCAGCTGTCTGTGCATCCTGTTTATTACCACATCCTATTAAAGTCAACGAAAATAGTATTGCGATCATCATTATAGCTATATAACTACTCTTATTCTTCATCATACATATTCCCCCTAAATCTATTTGATAATCTAAATTATAAGGTATAGGGCGATGGAATGCAAGTAAATGCGCACAAATGGATAAATATTCAGTTGATGAATATTTACTACCGATTTGGCTGAAATTATACTACCTAGAAAAAAGGGATGTGAGGTGTTATAATAAGTAGTAGTCTTGGTGTAGAGAGGTTGATTAGATGGTTGAGATAAGGTTGAAGGGATTAGATGAAACGGATAGGTTTGGTAGGAAATTGGGGAAGCTATTGGAATCGGGAGATATATTATCCATGGCGGGGGATTTGGGAGCGGGGAAAACAACCCTGACAAAATCCATAGGTGTTGGACTGGGAGTTGAGGATTATATAACTAGCCCCACCTTTACCCTGATAAACGAATATAGGGGTAGGCTCTGGCTCTATCATTTCGATGTATATAGGCTGGAGGATGAGACGGATTTGGAGGACCTGGGGTATGAGGACTACTTCTATTCCGATGGCGTGACCATCGTGGAATGGGGCGATAGGATAGAATCCATATTGCCCGAGGATCGAATAGATATGGAAATCAAGAGGGGAAGGGAATTAGATGAAAGGGTTATAATCCTAAGAGGGAAAGGCGATAGATATAAGCAAATAGTAAAGGAGTTGGACATAGATTGAAGGTATTGGGCATAGATACATCCACTATGACGGCAAGCTGTGCCGTATTGGATGGGGATACGCTACTAGGGGAATATTCCATAAATCAGGAACTAACCCATTCCGAATCCTTAGTTCCGATGATCAGCGAGATGCTGGATAATTTAAAATTACATATATCCGATATAGATATATACGGGGTGGCAACAGGCCCTGGTTCCTTTACCGGTCTTAGAATCGGGGTGGCAACAATGAAGGCTTTTGCGCATATATTCGATAAACCCATCGTAGGAGTCTCCACCTTAGAGGGGTTGGCATTAAATCTAACCCATAGTGGCATAATAGTACCCATGATTGATGCCAGAAGGGATAGGGTATATACGGGCATATATAGGTGGAAGCAAAGTCGACTCGAGAACATATTGGAACCCTGCATAATGAATATCGAGAGGTTATCGGAGATTCTGGATAAGAATGATGACGATATAATGATCAATGGGAATGGGGTTCGCCAATATGGGGATAGGCTATTAGAGGTATTAAAATCTAGGGTGAAAATCGCCCCGGCAGGCCTACGGGAGTGTAGGGCGGCTAGTATTGCCGAGCTCAGCCTATTGAATAGGGATGTATATAATAGGGATGATTATTATAATTTGATCCCCACCTATCTAAAGGAATCCCAGGCACAGGTAGAATTTAATAGGAAAGAAAGTGGTAGCTGATGGATATATCGATTCGGGAGATGAGGGAATCGGATCTGGATAGGATAATGGAGATAGAGGAGAGGACCTTTACGCCTCCCTGGTCACGGGAGGCATTTCTATTGGAATTGAAAAAGAATATACTGGCCAAGTACATAGTAGGCCTACTGGATGGGAAGGTAATCGGCTACGGTGGCATATGGTTGATCATAGATGAGGGGCATATAACCAATGTAGCAGTCGAAGAGGAGTACAGGGGTCTGGGTGTAGGCAATAGGATCATAGAGGGGCTTATAGAACTATGCAGGGATAGGGGATTGCGAACGATTACCCTAGAGGTCAGAAGATCCAATGAGATTGCAAAATCCCTCTATAGGAAGCATGGTTTTATAGAGGGGGGAATCAGAGAGAATTACTACGCGGATAATAATGAGGATGCCATCATAATGTGGAAGACCATTTGGAATTAGAGAGGATGAGCGATATGAGAAGGGAAGATATAATTACATTGGCCATAGAGACCTCCTGCGATGAAACCTCCTGTGCGGTATTGAGGGGGGGCAGGGATGTATGCTCCAATATAGTCTCCTCCCAGATAGATATCCATAGAAAATTTGGGGGAGTGGTGCCGGAGGTAGCTTCACGGAAGCATGTTGAGAACATAAATATAATAATACAGGAGGCCCTAGATAAGGCTGATATGGATTTCGAAGATATTGATCTAGTGGGGGTAACCCAGGGGCCGGGTCTGGTTGGGGCATTGCTCGTGGGGATATCCAGTGCAAAGGCCATAGCCTATGCTTTGGATATTCCTATGATCGGCGTAAACCATATAGAGGGGCATGTATGCGCCAATTATATTGAATACGAGGACTTGGAACCGCCATTTACTAGCCTAATAGTCTCTGGAGGACATAGCTATTTGACATATGTAAAGGGGTATGTCCAATATGAGCTATTCGGTAGGACTAGGGATGATGCAGCTGGGGAGGCCTTTGACAAGGTGGCCAGGGCCCTAGGCCTTTCATATCCAGGTGGGCCGTTGATCGATAAGCTATCCAAGAAAGGGAACCCCAATGCTATAGATTTTCCTAGGGTATACCTCGAAAGGGATAGCTATGATTTCAGCTTCAGTGGCCTTAAAACTGCGGTATTGAACTATTTAAATCAGATGCAACAGAAAGGGAAGGATATAGTAGTAGAAGATGTGGCTGCTAGTTTTCAGCAGGCGGTAGTAGAGGTGCTAGTCGAAAAGACCATCAGACTTGCCAAGGAGACTAGGTCTGAAAAAATAGCCTTGGCAGGGGGAGTTGCGGCAAATAGTGGCCTACGCGCAATGATGAAGGCTAGAGGCAGGGAAGAGGGCATAGAGATACTCCACCCCTCCAATATACTATGTACGGATAATGCCGCAATGATAGGCTCAGCCGCTTATTTCAACTATATCAACGGCAAGATTTCGAGCCTAGATATGAACGTAGTTCCAAACTTAGAATTAATCTAAGATTTATCAACAAAATCTTCCACATTGTTTCAACAGGATTCTACATATGGGATAAAAGGAAGATTGTATGATGTGGAAAGTTTCCTATAATTAGGTAATGATAGGGATATACCATGTGGATAACTTTGTGGATTACGTGGATAATATGGGGATATCTTAGGTAATATGGGATTCAGTCAATAGTATCCACTCTTTGTAGAGGGTATCCAACTTTGCTTGGGTATCATCTCTTTTTTTGGATAATTTAATTATTTTATCTGGTTCATCATATAGTTTAGGGTCGCATAATAGCTCATCCAATGCTTTTAATTCGGATTCCTCCTGCTCTATCCGATCCTCCAAATTGGATATGTCTTCCCTGCGGCGTCGCTCGGTTCTAAGCGCCTCCCTCTCCTTCCTTTTTTCCAGTTGAATCTGGGTTCTAGTCTTGCGTTCCTCTTCCTCCACTACCACCATCTCGGCCTTCTTATTGAGATAGTAATTATAGTTGCCCAGGTATTCTTGGATTCCCGTCTCGGTCAAATCTAGGATTCTATCCACGACCTTATTTAAAAAGTATCTATCATGGGATATTACCAATAGGGTCCCCTTATAATCCATCAATGCATCCTCTAGAACCTCCTTGGAATCTATATCTAGATGGTTGGTGGGTTCGTCCATGAGGAGGAAATTGGCATTGGATAGCATTAGCTTGAGGAGGGCCAACCTACCACGTTCACCACCGCTCAGGTTCTCTATCTCCCTGAAGATATCATCGCCTATGAATAGAAATCGGCTTAGGATATTTCGAATCTGATAGTGGTTCAATTTGGGATTATCATCCCAAACTTCATCTATAATGGTCTTATTCAAATCCAAATTATGCTGCTCTTGATCAAAGTATTCAATATTGACATTATGCCCTATCGATATCTTGCCCGCATCATGGGGTATTTCCCCCAATATCATCCTAAATAGGGTGGTCTTTCCGATTCCATTGGGGCCTATCAACCCCACCTTTTCTCCCCTATATATATTGAACTCGATATCCTCGAGCAATTTAAAATCTCCAAAGGACTTTTCGACATCATTGCAACTGAGGACATCCCTTCCGCTCTTCACCTTGGGTTCAAAGGAGATATTGACGGATCTAGCATCCGTGGGTTTATCTAGCAGTTTCATCCTATCCAATAATTTCTGCCTACTCTGGGCCTGCCTTATATACCTTCGATCCCCATAATTGGAGAAGCGCTCGATGATCTCCTGCTGTCTCATAATTTCTCGCTGTTGATTATCATATTGCTTCCTGAGCAACTCCAATTCCTTCTTGCGCTCCTTCATGTACATGGAATAATTGGTATCGTAGATGCTGAGCTTTAAGTTCTCCAGATGAAATATCCTGGATATGGTATTATCGAGGAAGTACCTGTCATGCGATATTATAAGGGCGGCACCTTCGTAATCCGCCATATACGATTCAAGCCAGTCTATGGCATCTATATCCAGGTGATTCGTAGGCTCATCCAATAATAATAGGTTGGGCCTGTCCAACAATAGCTTGGCCAAGGCTAAGCGGGTTTTTTGACCACCGCTCAGTATATCGACCCTTTTTCCCATATCCTCATCTTTGAAACCCAATCCCTTCAATATTCCCCTGATTTCGCTTTCATATCCATATCCATCCCGCTTATTGAATTCCTCCAGCAGATGAGAATAATCGCTCATCAACTCCGTCAACCTATCCGATTCCCCCTTCAGGCCCTCATTCGCTATATGCTCCTCCAAGGTCCTCAACCTCTGCTCCATTTCAATCAAGGGGGTGAACACCTGAAGGCATTCATCATAGATGGTCTTATCACCTGCCATATCGGTATGCTGTTTGAGATATCCTATCTTCAATCCCCTTCGGATAAAGATATTGCCCATATCCTTCTCTATTGCGCCCACGAGTATATTGAATAGGGTGGTCTTCCCCGAACCATTGGGGCCTATTAACCCCACCTTTTCACCGTTGCGGATAGAAAAACTTATATTATTTAAAATAGGATTTGCACCATAGGTCTTACATATATCATTACACGAGAGTACTATCATATTTCAAATTCCCACCTTTTATCCATTATGATCTTGTTATCCATTATGATTTTAAATCCTGCTCCATCGCTAAATTGGAAAGTATCTCATCTATTAGATCTATATCGCAGACCCCATCTGCGGTAAAATGAACACAGTTTTCACAACTCCTATAGTCTTCGCTATAGAAATTGGATGTCATATCCAAATCTTCCTTCCGCTTGGGGCTATAGGAGCTACAATATATAGCTACCTTCCTCAATTGCTCTTGACTCGCCATTGAATTCCCTCCCATATGATTATATTATTAATATTATGGGTTAAGCGATATTAAATATGCATTCGATTGAACCATATTGATGCTAGCCATGGGGTATGCTCAATAAATATTCCCTTGTTATATTATATATGATATTTAAAAAAAATCATCCATGCTGCTTATAGGGTTTATAATAGCAAGGCTTATGGCTTAGAAGGTTTGACTAATTAATATCATGATGTTATAATATTTAAGGGGCATTGTATCCTTTTGCCTCAACATCTAGGGGATGATGATTTAACACAAAAAGACATAGCAATATGGAATGAAGGGAGGCGTTGGCGGATGGATTTTGATAAGGAAAATAGAATATCCATAACGGTAATTAGAAGACTACCTAAATATCATAGATATCTGGGGGAACTATTGAAAAGGGGTATCAATAGAATCTCTTCTAAGGAACTCAGTGATTTAACAGGATTTACTGCTTCTCAAATTAGGCAGGATCTGAATAACTTTGGTGGATTTGGGCAACAGGGTTATGGCTATAATGTAGAGGAATTACATGCCCAACTTGGCAAGATCTTAGGCCTAGACAGGATATATAAAACAGTCATAGTTGGTAGTGGTAACCTTGGTCAGGCAATATCGAATTATAGTGGTTTTAAGGAGGCCGGGTTCGAGATACTATCCCTATTCGATAAAAACCCAAAGGTTATAGGATTAAATATAAGGGGTGTCGAGATAAGGGATGTAGACATATTGGAAGATTATATAAAAGAAAACGATGTGGAGATAGGTGTTATAACTACCCCGAGGGAAAATGCCCAGGATATCGCGGATATATATTCAAGGAGTGGAATAAAGGCTATATGGAATTTTGCACCCGCGGATATTAAGGTAGACGAAAATATAATTGTAGAGAACGTTCATTTAAGTGAATCCCTATTTATTCTTTCATATTTTTTAAAGAATACGGAAGATTATATTAAAAATTAAAGAACTGTTTCTACTTAAAACCATCAATCCCTGAATACTGATGGTTTATCATAGACTGAAGATTGTTTAAAAAATATCAAGAATTTTTTAGATGAAAAGAGCTGGCTAAGTAGCCAGCTTTTCTATCTCGTAGAATTAAGGCTTCGTTGTTCCCTCAATAGCTTGACAACGGTCCTGAATTTAACCGGATTTCCATACATTAAGCTTCCCAATGCATATATCCTCGCCCCGAGGAGGCCGATCCCTCCTGTGGAGATTATCAATAGGGCTAGGGATATTCCCACATGTAGATTTGAAACATTTCCCATGGATACCCTAATGAACATGGCCATAAAGGAGCTAAGTGGTACAAAGGAAGCTATCCTAAGCAATAGGCTATCGGGTGCGTTCATGCTGAACATAGATATGAAGAATGCTATCATAAATATAATTGTAACTGGGGTTGCACTTGCGCCTATATCCTCAGTTCTGGATACCAAGGCACCGATGATTCCAAAGGCGAATAGGTAGAAGAGATAACCCAATATGCCGAATATGGAGAAGGTCAGGAGCACCTCTGCCGGTATATCGAATATGAAATCAAGGCTATGTTCCCAGGCCTCGGCATTGATCCTATAAGCTATGGCCGCGGCCGAAAGAATAATTGCGAACTGTATAATTCCTGCCAGCGCCCCAGCTATTACCTTACCAAATATGAGGGATTCGGTACTGGTGCTCGTGATAAGGATTTCCATCGCGCGATTGCTCTTTTCGCTAGCTATGGACATGGCTATTAACTGCCCATACATGATAACGATGAAGTATAGGCCAAATACTAGGATATAGGTATATAGATAGTTCTTCATGCTATCCTTACCTAGGACCTCCACATCGTGCTCTATGGGAACATTATATATGTCGGATACGGTAGAACTATCGATTCCCTCAGCTGAAAGGGCCTCATCCCTATAGAGGGCTAGCAATGCCTCGTCCATTTCGTACTGTTTGCTATCATATGTACTCGTATTCATGACTAGATACTCATATTGCACAGGCGATTTAATTATAAAGCCAGCTTCTACATCCCCATCTTTAACTGATTGTGATAATTCCTCCTTACTATCTACGTCGACGATATCGATATGGGGGAGGAGGAGCTTTAGAGCTGCTAGATCTATGGAATCCTTCTCGATCAATAGGCCATAATGGGCCTTTTCCACCTCTTCGATGGGTTTATCATCCTTATTAAATATTGGAGACCCGAATTTATCGGCGATAACTGGGATCGTCAATGCGATTATTGCAATCAGAGATATGATTATAGTGGATATTCGGAAAGCCTTCTTCCTTATGAGGTTCAACAATTCGAATTTAAGTACTAGGAAAAAGTTTCTCATAATTCATCACCTACCTTTTGAACAAATATATCGGTTAGAGTGGGTTCATATATGGAGAATTCTTCGATATTCATATCCAAGGCTAATAGATTATGTAATAATTCATTCTTGGACTTACCATTCAATAATTCAACTACTATTCCCCCATTTTCAGTGCCTATTATCCTGATATCCTCAATCCGATTGGATAATGTATCCATCGATGCCTCTGCATCTACATCAGTAAAATTTAGACTTATGCGATTCATGCCATATTCCCTCTTGATCGATTTCAGGTTGCCGGTCAGGACTATATTGCCCTCATCTATCAGGACGATTTCATCACAAAATTCTTCCACATAGCTCATCTGATGGCTGGAGAAGATGACGATAGATCCCCTCTCTATCATTTCATTTATGATATCCTTGAGTATCTGGGAATTGACCGGATCCAGCCCGCTGAACGGCTCATCCAATATGACTATATCGGGATTGCAGAGCAATGTTTCCGCTATCTGCACCTTCTGCTGATTACCCCGCGAAAGGGTTTCCAGCCTCTTATCTTGGTGCTCCAATATACCAAGCTTTTCCAACCAATAGAGCCCGTTATCCTTGGCTTGTACGCTATTAAGCCCCCTCAACTGTCCAAAATACATCAGCTGTTCCAAGACCTTTTGCTTGGGATATAGCCCCCTCTCCTCCGGTAGATACCCTATCGAATGATGTTGTGGATCGAAGGGCCTACCGTCTAATAAGATCTGGCCACTATTTGCATTGAATAACCCCATGAGGATTCTCATGGTAGTGGTCTTGCCGGCACCATTTCTACCCAGGAACCCAAGGGCCTTGCCCGCAGTTATGGTAAAGGAGACCCCCCGTAGAACTGGAATACCGGAAAATTCCTTATGTATATCCTTAAGCTCGAGTATCATATACTCACCTCCATATAATTCAGTATATTGTATCGGGTATTGAAATGCAATTGTGATTATTTTATACCTTCCATTTGGGTATAATAGTTGTAGTATGGGGATATCGTTATTATTCGGAAGGGGTAGAATATGGACTTGATCATAGAGGATAATGGAAACGAAATCGTAGTGAGGAATATGGAGGATCTGGAGCCGAAGCATATATTTGAATGTGGCCAAGCCTTCAGATGGCATAAAGAGGAGGATGGTAGCTATTCGGCTATCCATAGGAATGGGATTATAAACGTCAGGAGGGATGGCAGGGATATAGTATTCTCCAATACCGATTTGGAAACCTTTCATGGCATATGGTATGACTACTTCGATTTAGCTAGGGATTATGGGCGTATAAAGGAGCAATTGCCCAAGGATTCCACCATGGTAAAGGCGATTGAATTTGCCAATGGAATAAGGATATTACGGCAGGAACCCTTCGAGACCACCGTTTCATTCATTATATCCGCAAATAATCATATCCAAAGGATAAGGAAATCCATAGGATTGATCAGCAGGAATTATGGGGAATTTATAACGGCCTATAGGGGAAGGGATTACTATTCGTTTCCAAATGCCGAGGTATTGGCTGAGCTAGATGCAGGGGAATTGGAGACGGTATCCAAGATAGGATATAGGGCAAAATATGTAGTAGAGACCTCCAAGATGATCGCTTCGGGGGAGGTTGATCTATCCCGAATATTTCAGCTACCTACGGTGGCCGGCAAGGAGCAGCTCATGAGGCTTCCGGGGGTTGGGCCCAAGGTATCCGACTGTATACTATTATTTGCGTTTGCCAAGGAGGATGTCTTTCCCATCGATGTCTGGGTAGGGAGGGTGATGAGACATCTCTACCTGGATGAGGATGCAAAGTTCAAGGATATATCCACCTACGCAGAGGAAAGGTTTGGAAATCTAGCGGGTTTTGCCCAGCAATATCTATTCTATTATGCCAGGGAACACGGGATAGGTAGGGAGAAGCGGAATAAATAACCTGATATAAATAGTAGAAATATACCCCAAGATAGTATATGCTTGTTTATAGACTTAAGACGCAATGGATTTCAGCATACTTAGGATTAGAATGGGGTGTATTGGATGTTAGGTATTATAGTAAATGTTCTTGCAATAGTTATCGGTGGATTGGTGGGTACCCTCGTGCGAGGAGGATTGAAAGATAGGTATAAGGATGTAGCGATGGAGGGCATAGCCCTAACCGTGATCGTCATAGGCGTACTGGGGGCTATTAAATCCGAAAATATGATTTTGGTCATAATAAGTATCGTACTGGGAGGTATTATAGGGGAGGCCATTGGCATAGAGGTAAAGCTAGATCGGATTGGTAAAGAATTGGAAAGTAGGTTTGGGCGGGGAAATTCAGATTTCTCCAAGGGCTTTGTAACTGCCTCTTTGATCTATTGCTCTGGCGCCATGGCCATAGTAGG
>JAAYRM010000117.1 GCA_012518745.1 Tissierellia bacterium | reverse complement strand
GTTATCATATAAACCACCACCATTCAATTATTAATAGGATGTATATCCAATTATCTAAATCGAAATAGCCCTATATTCATAGATTATATTATACTCAGCTAGTATAATCAAATATAGATTATTTAATCCTTTCACCCTTCAAGAAATCGTTTTCGTATTCGTTTAGAATTTTAATGACCTGCGGTGATAGTATCAACAACCCTATAATATTCGGCAATACCATGAGTCCATTAAATAGATCGGCCAGATCCCATACTATATCGACTGCAAGGACCGAACCTAGCAATATGAACACCAATACTATAATCCTATAGGGTATGAGCCCCTTGGTACCAAATAGATATTTGATATTGGATTCACCGAAATAGTACCATGCTATTATAGTTGAAAATGCAAAGAAGAATAAGCTGATCGCTATAAATATGGCACCGATATTCCCAATGGCTGATGCGAATGAGGCCTGAGTCATCTCAATGCCTGTCAAACCCGATGTATGTCCACCCATCATCACATTTACCAATGCAGTAATAGTACATACGACTATGGTATCAAAGATAACACCGAATATAGCTACTAGCCCTTGTTCCGCTGGATGATCCACCTTAGCTACCGCATGCGCATGGGGTGTGGAACCCATACCTGCTTCATTGGAGAATAATCCCCTTGAAATCCCGTATCTGATGGATTCCTTTATCGTAACACCTATTGCCCCGCCGGCCACGGCCTTAGCTGAAAAGGCTGATGTGAATATAAGCTGAAACGCCGGAATAATCTGTGTATGATTTAAAATCATAATTATAATACCGCCACCCACATATAGAACCGCCATAAATGGCACTACCAATTCTGTAAAGGAAGCAATTCGCGTGAGTCCACCAATAAATATCAATGCCGCAATCACTGCCGCTATTATCCCGCCCGCTATCGGTGGAATATTAAAGGCCGAATTTAAGGCCACTGCAATCGAATTGGATTGAACCATATTCCCCACAAACCCCAATGCTATTATTATGGATATGGCGAAGAAGCCCGCTAAGAATTTGCTATTAGCCCCTTTTCTTAGATAATAGGCAGGTCCTCCTACTACCTCACCATCGACCCTATCCACATATGTCTGGGCCAAAACCGCTTCTCCAAATATTGTACCCATGCCAAATAAAGCACTCATCCACATCCAGAAGACCGCCCCAGGTCCACCGGATGCAATTGCAGTTGCTACACCCGCTAGGTTTCCAGTACCCACTTGGGCTGCTATAGCTGTCGCTAATGCCTGGAAGGATGACATGCCATCCTTATCCGCCTTTTCCCCTTTTTTAAACATATCGCCAAATACCTGCTTATGTATTCTCTTAAATTGGCGAACTTGTGGAAACCTCAATCGGATGGAATAATAAATACCCGTTCCCAACAACAAAAAGATTAAGAGCTTGTCCCATAGAAGACCATTTAAAAAATCCACTATACCTACAAAATCCATAACTCAATCTCCCCCTTATTCTAGATATTTTCATCCTATTGATATTTTGAATAGTATGTTTAAATTATAACATACTTTTACAGTATTGCAACCCCTTCTTCTGAGTTTGTTGGAACTTTATGTCCCTTATTGTAGCTTTATACCAATTTTCAAGATAAAGAAGGTGCTATATTCCCTTATTGCCTGTCAATAGGTTTTATTATTGTTAAAGCATTAACCAATGTGGGTAATATTATACCTTTTAATCGGGAAAATCCACATTAAAGTATAGCATGTTAAAATATAATCAGTAGGTAGAAAATATATATGCCCAATAATGATGCTCCGACAAGCCTTCCCACGCCTTCCCTACATATTCCCGCTATAATGAATAGAATGCTGACCAACATTGCCATAGGAATATCCATGATCAATGTCTGCCTGGATATTATTAGCCCCTGTTTACTAACCAAGGTTGAAGCCCCCATGACTATGGACATATTGATAATATTGGAACCTAGAACATTCCCTATCGATATACTTTGCTGGCCCTTGATAGTAGCTGCCAGCCCTGTAGCCAATTCCGGTAGGGAAGTTCCAATGGCTAGCAAGGTAAGGCTGATTATCTGTTTTGGAATTCTCAATATATTGGCTATCTCTACCCCGCTATCCACCAGGAGATGGGCACCATATACCGTAAAAAAACTCCCCAATGCAAACTTGATTCCATTTATGATTATATCCCTCAGCCTTATATGCCCTTTCTTCTTATCTTCCGTATTTCTATTCTTATTCCTATGTTCCAATATGTTAACACCTAGGAAAAATATTACCAATCCTATTAAAAGCCATCCTTCCCTATGTGCAATTATCCCATTTCTAGATAGGATGAAGAAAACACAGAGGTATGCTAGCATCATAATGCCCTTTATTGCAAAAAAACTATCCTTAATCCTTATAGGTTTTACCAGGCTGCATACCCCTATGATCAGAGCGATATTACATGTATAGGATCCAAGAGCATTCCCAACCGCCATCCCCGAGAGTCCCTCAGTGCTAGCCACCGTTGAAACAAAGAATTCCGGCAGGGTCGTGGCTATACTGATTATAGTAGCCCCTATTATGCCGGCGGAAATTCCCGTTCTTTCTGCTATCCATGTAGCTGCATCTATAAATAGATCTACACCTTTGACTATCATCGATACTCCAACCGTAAATATAATCATGCTGATAATAGATCCCATATTATCCTCCTAGGGCTTATTTGTAATCGGATTGTACATTATATCTATATATGCTAGGGCATTGCAATATTCCAATTCTTTTACCAATTTACATCAATCCAGCATGTTCTTTATGCCAATCCCCTTCTCCCTGTAACCAATCATCGATTAAAGAATAAAATATAATAATCATCTCTAAAGGGAGGAACCAATATGGAAACATTTCTTATAGTATTTACTTTATCCCTAGATGCTTTTGTCGCTAGCATAGCCTATGGCATAAATAAAATTAGGATGCCATTTAAATCTATGGTTATAATCGATATTGTTTGCACCTCTCTCCTTGCAATTTCAATTTTTCTGGGAACTTTGATAAGCAAAATACTGCCCCAGAATTCCACTAGCCTAATAAGTTTTTCGATTCTGTTTTTATTGGGGATCTATTATCTTCTAGAAGGTGCAATTAAATCATATATTAAGAATACCCTTGTTTTGGATAAGAATTTTAGATTTAAGCTATTCGATATCTGGTTTGTTATAACGATATATATGGATGAGATTAAGGCGGATTTTGATAATTCGAAAACCCTTAACCTCAAGGAGGCATTATATCTTGGAATTGCTCTTTCGCTCGATTCATTGGCCATAGGGTTTGGATTTAGCTTAAGGAGGATCAACTGCCTAGGTATAATAT
>JAAYRM010000116.1 GCA_012518745.1 Tissierellia bacterium | reverse complement strand
TGTTATAGATGAGATTATAGCCGTAGATGATGTGGATGCCTTTGAACAGGCGAGGCAGCTTGGAAAATTGGAAGGAATACTATGCGGAATATCATCGGGGGCCAATATGGTCGCTGCAATATCCATCGCCAGGAAATCGGGTAGGGGGAAAAAGGTGGTAACAATCCTACCCGATACAGGTGAGAGGTATCTATCTACGGAATTATTTATGAAAGGATGATCATAATGCTTAGATTTATTATAGAGGAAGCTAAAAACATCATGGAAAAGGATCCCGCTGCAAAGGGTTTGTTTGAAAGCATCTTTTATTATCCCAGTTTAAAGGCTCTACTATACTATAAGCTAGGGCATTGGCTATATAATAGAGGTAGGTATACCCTGGCATGGATTATATCCCAGAGGGCAAGAAGGAAAACGGGGATAGAGATCCATCCGGGGGCAAAGCTGGGAAGGAAACTATTTATCGATCATGGGATGGGGGTTGTTATAGGCGAGACTGCCGAGGTAGGAGATAATGTGGTAATGTATCATGGGGTAACATTGGGCGGAATTGGTGGGGAACCAAATGTAAAGCGACATCCCACTGTAGAAGATGATGTTATGATAGGAGCGGGAGCGAAGGTATTGGGGCCCGTAACCATAGGAAGGGGTGCCAAGATAGGTGCTAATGCCGTCGTATTAAATGATATACCCCCATATGCCACGGCTGTAGGGATGCCGGCGAAGGTGATCAGGATCAACAAGGAGGATTATCTATCATATGTGATATGAAGGTTTACATTTATGATGGATTGTGTATAATATAGAATATAATAGCATGGAATTAGGATATGATTTAAAAATGATGGGTATAACAAAGACGGATAATGAGTCCGGAAGGGTGGACTTGAATCAATTAAAATTGTGCTATGAATAAACCCTTTTGTCTCCTATGCAGAGATGGAAGGGTTTATTATTGGAGTAATATAGGAGGTATATGAATGGCAAGAAAAGTTGTATTTAGCGGTGTACAACCCTCGGGGGGCTTGACGATAGGGAATTACATAGGGGCCATTAAAAATTTCGTGGATTTGCAGGATAGCTATGATTGCTATTATTGTATAGTAGATTTACATGCTATAACCATTCCACAGGTACCGAAGGATTTGAGGAAGAATACCTTAGAAGTCCTGGCAACATACTTAGCGAGTGGTCTGGATCCGAAAAAATGTACGTTATTTATCCAATCACATGTAGAAGCCCATGCCGAATTGACCTGGGTATTGAATTCCATTTCCTATATGGGGCAATTGAATAGGATGACTCAATACAAGGAAAAATCTAGGAAATCCGAGGAGAATTTAAATGCAGCATTATTTACCTACCCAGTACTGATGGCCGCTGATATATTGATGTATCAGACGGAGTTTGTACCGGTGGGGGATGATCAGAAACAGCATTTGGAACTGGCTAGGGATTTAGCGGAAAGATTTAATAATAGGTATAGTGAAACCTTTAAGGTGCCTGAACCCCTTATTCAGCAATTTGGGGCCCGTATCATGGACCTTCAAAATCCTGGGGATAAGATGTCCAAGTCTAATCAGAATGAAAATAGCTATATATTGATGCTAGATGATCCGGATACCATACGGCGAAAGATTAGAAGGGCAATAACGGATTCGATAGGGGAAGTCATATATACGGATGATCAACCAGGGATTAAGAATTTAATGAACATATATAATGCCTTTTCCGGCGACTCCATAGATGCAATAGAGGATAGATATAGGGGATTAGGCTATGGGAAGTTTAAAGACGATGTAGCTGAGGTCATCATATCCGGCTTAAAACCGATTCAGGAAAGATATATTGAATTGATGGATAACAAGGATTACCTGGAGACGGTATATAGACAGGGGGCAGAGAAGGCACAGTTTACGGCGATGAAGACATTGAGAAAGGTATATAGGAAGGTAGGATTCATACAAAAATAATATGAAGGGGATATAGGATGGGCAGTTTAGCTTGAACTGTCTATCCTATATCCATCATATCGTATTCGCCTGAGTCTTTTCTGATATTATTTCTTTATATTCTTCATGGCTTGTTTTGCAAATTCCGTTGTTACTATCTTATCGTATTCTACCTTTTCATCTAATTCTCCCGCCATTTCCATTATATTCATCAAATGGTCTAATCCCTCTTCTGTAATAATCAGATCTGGTTTCCAGCTATCCTGTTCTCTATATCTATCTATTAGGGCAACTAAGACATCATCATCTGTATCGGGGAATTGAGGTTTTACTGCCTCAGCAATCTCCTCCGATGAATGTTCCTGTACCCAGAGCATACCCTTATAGATAGCATTTGTAAAACTCTGTATCATCTCGGATTTTTCTTCCAATATACTCTTGGTGGTTGAATATCCCGTATATGGTATATATCCTCCTGCTTTACCTATGGATGCTACTACGTATCCCTTTCCTTCCTTCTCTAGGGTGGCAGCTACGGGTTCGAATAATGAGACGTAATCCCCCTCACCACCGACAAAGGCACCGGCTAGTACATCAAATTGGACATCTGTTCGCAAATTTACATCCTTTCCTGGAACAAGCCCATGATTTTTAACTACGTATTCCAATGTCATAAAGGGCATGCCACCCTTTCTACCCCCGAGTACCTCCTTGCCCTTGAGTTGATCAAATGTAAAATCCGGATCGGGTTCCCGACCTACAAGGAAGGAACCGTCCCGTTGGGTCAGTTGGGCAAAGTTCATAGCATAATCCTCCCTACCTTGTTTATATACGTATACTGAAGCTTCTAGCCCCATAAACCCAACATCTGCTTCCCCACTCAGTAGGGCTGCCATGACCTTATCCGCACCTTTGCCATCCCGAATCTCTACATCTAGGCCCTCCTCTTCAAAAAAACCCTGGGTCAGGGCTACATACTGCGGTGTATAGAATAATGAATGGGTTACCTCTACTAATCGTACTCGTTCCAAATCATTCTTTTGGCATCCGGTCAAACCAATGCTGATTATTAACGTTAGTATCAACATTAGCGGGATTACCTTAAATACCTTTGACATCGTATCCCTCCTATAATAATATATAATTATATTATTCAGTTCCTACGATTAGGTGACAGAAGGGGAGTAGTTTTATTGAAGAGAAGATTAAATATGACCATACCCAATATACTGACTGTATTTAGAATTGTTTTAGTACCGATATATCTATATCTATTCTATTCTTCTGGAAAAGAGAGATTGGTTTATGCCGGAACTGCCTTTATTTTAGCTGGAATTACCGATGTTCTGGATGGACATATAGCTAGAAGATATGATCAGGCTACGGATGTGGGTGCGGTATTGGATCCGCTTGCTGATAAACTTATGACATTTGCTGTTCTAATTAGTTTTACCATGGCAGAATTGATACCCCATTGGATTCTATTGATTATTGGGCTAAAGGAAATAGTAATGATCCTCGGTGGCCTTATATTATATTTTGCCAAGGAGAACCAGGTACTACCATCTAATAGATTTGGAAAGGCTGCTACGATATTCTTCTATGCTTCAATACTATCGGTTATACTGAGGATGCGTCCCACGGTGGTGAGGATATTGTTCCTGGCTATGGTAATACTGAATATAATAGCTTTTTTAAACTATCTAATAATATACCTTTATATGCGAGAACAAAATCGTAGTACGGGGTAATGGAGTATTTAATTTGACAAAAAAGATATTATATATATAATATTTACTAACAATTGTATAATTCGCTGAAGAAGAGGAGTAGGTAATTATCCTGCGTAGAGAGAAGGTCCATAGGCTGAAAGACCTTTTAGGCAATGATTATCGAAGGTAGCTTCTGAGAATTCAGGCTGAAAACATGAGTAGGTTTGAACGGATAAATCCGTTATGATATTTAAGTGCTATAGATAGAATAATCTATGGAATTAAGGTGGTACCACGAATGAGCTCTTCGTCCTTTTTGGATGAGGAGCTCTCATACTATTAAGAGGAGGAATTAAAAATGGCTAAGAATTTACCTAAGACCTACAATCCAAAAGATTTTGAAGATAGATTATATAGTTTTTGGAATGAAGGGGGATATTTTAGAGCGGAGGTAGATGAGGCTAAAGAGCCCTATACCATAATGATGCCCCCACCAAATGTTACCGGTGAACTACATATGGGGCATGCACTGAATAATACCATTCAGGATATCCTCATAAGATGGAAGAGGATGGAGGGATATGAGGCCTTATGGCAGCCGGGTACGGATCATGCTAGTATATCTACAGAGGCTAGGGTAGTTGAAAAGCTCAAGGGTGAAGGTAGATCTAAGGATGAGTTGGGTAGGGAGGCATTTATTGAAGAGGCCTGGGAATGGACTAGAAAATATGGTGGTAGGATAAACAATCAGCTTAAGAAGCTAGGCGTATCCTGTGATTGGAGTAGAGAAAAATTCACATTAGATGAGGGGCTTAGCAATGCAGTTGAGGAAGTGTTTATTAGATTATATGAAAAGGATTTAATATATAGGGGAGATAGGATTATAAATTGGTGCCCAAATTGCAGGACCGCTATTTCCGATGCTGAGGTAGAGCACGAGGAATCCATGGGCCATATCTGGCATATTAGATACCCAATCAAAGGCGAAGATGATTATGTAACCATAGCTACTACCAGGCCGGAAACCATACTGGGGGATCTGGCTATTGCGGTTAATCCTGAGGATAGTAGGTACTATGATCTGATAGGAAAGACGGCCATATTGCCGCTATTAAACAGAGAGATACCCATAATTGCGGATGAATATGTAGAGATGGAATTTGGTACTGGAGCGGTGAAGATAACACCCTCCCATGATCCAAATGATTTCGATATAGGCCATAGGCATGGACTGGATCAATGCCTCATATTGAATGAGGATGCCACAATCAATGAAAATGGTGGAGTATATAATGGATTAGATAGGTATGAAGCTAGGAAAAAGATTGTTGAGGATCTAAAGAAAGAAGATTATTTAGTGGACATAAAGGAGCACGAAAATAGCATAGGGCATTGTGAGAGATGCAAAACCGTAGCGGAACCGCTGATATCCAAGCAATGGTTTGTAAGGATGGCGGATTTAGCGAAACCAGCTCTAGAAGCCTATTATAAGAATGAATTGAATTTTGTACCGGGTAGATTTGGGAGGGTATATGCCCATTGGCTAGAAAATATCAGGGATTGGTGTATTTCTAGGCAGCTTTGGTGGGGACATAGATTGCCTGTCTATTATTGTCGGGATTGTGATGAGGTAATGGTATCGAGGGAGGAACCCGATAGATGTACTAAATGCGATAGCAGCGATATCTATCAGGATCCAGACACCCTGGACACCTGGTTCTCGTCTGCGCTTTGGCCCTTCTCTACTTTGGGTTGGCCAGAGGATACCGAAGATATAAGATATTTTTTCCCAACAGATGTGTTGGTTACGGGGTATGATATTATATTCTTCTGGGTAGTAAGAATGGTATTCTCCAGCATAGAACAGATGGGTGAAATACCATTTAAGGATGTATTCTTGACAGGGCTTATAAAGGATTCGCAGGGAAGAAAGATGAGTAAGTCATTGGGCAATGGTATAGATCCATTGGAGGTAATCGATGAATATGGTGCAGATGCCCTGAGATTTACCTTGGTTACAGGGAATACCCCTGGAAATGATATGAGGTTTTATATGGAAAGGGTGGAGGCCAATAGGAACTTCGCCAATAAGCTATGGAATGCAACTAGATTCGTGTTGATGAATTTGGATGAAGAATTGCTGCGGAATGACTTGGGCGCTTTAAAAGAAGAGGATAGATGGATATTATCTAGGATGAATACGGTGATCAAGGAGGCGACGGAAAATCTGGATAGATATGAGATAGGTATGGCCGCCCAAAAGGTATATGAGTTTATCTGGGAGGAATATTGCGATTGGTATATTGAGATGGTAAAGCCTAGGTTATATGGAGAGGATATTGAAAGCAAGGGAACTGCGGTTAATGTATTATTACATGTATTGGAAAATATATTAAAGCTCTTGCATCCATTTATGCCCTTTATAACCGAGGAGATATGGCAACATCTCCCTAAAAGGAAAGAGGCTCTTATGGTGAGTGACTGGCCCGTCTATAGTGAAGATAGTTACTACCCACAGGTGGAGAAGCAGATGGCATATATAATGGAGGCTATTAAGGGGATAAGAAATGCAAGGCAGAAGATGAATATAGCTCCATCTAGAAAAGCCCCGTTACTATGCGTAACCCAAGATAGGGGTGTAAGAGAAGTATTGGATTATGGTAGAAGTTATTTTATAAATCTATCCAACGCCTCAGAGATAACCATATTGGAGGATAAATCTGCCATAGGCGATGATAATCTATCCGTCGTATTGGATAAATGTGAGATCTTCATACCGTTGAGGGATTTAATAGATTATGATAAGGAAATAGATAGGCTTGAGAAGGAGAAGGAAAAATTGGAAGGTGAGATTAAAAGGGTAAGGGGTAAACTTTCCAATGAGAATTTTGTAAACAAGGCACCTAAAGATGTGGTGGATGGTGAAAGGGAAAAGGAAAAGAAATATATGGATATGATGAATAGGGTTGTTGAGAGGCTTGAAGGTTTAAGGGCCAAATAATAGATATTGGGGTGGCAACCCACCCCAATGCTATAATCCATAATGAAGATATGATGAAAGATGAGGCGATAATTTGAACTATACGGAAGCTTTAAATTATATAAACGATAAGGAAAAGTTTGGTTCGAGGTTGGGGCTTGAGGTGATTGGCAAATTATTGGAGCTGCTTGGGAACCCTCATTTAGACGGAAGGTATATACATATAGCTGGGACCAATGGAAAGGGTTCAACTTCATCCTATTTAACCGCAGCATTGAAGGAAGCGGGATATGATGTAGGACTCTTTATTTCACCCTATCTGGAGAGGTTCAATGAAAGGATATCCATCAATGGTGAGGATATACCCGACGAGAGGTTGGCTGAAATAACAAAAAGAATTAAGGATAAGATAAAAATTATGGTTGCCGAAGGGTATGAACATCCCACCACGTTTGAGATAGTTACAACCATAGCATTTGTATACTTTAGTGAAGAGGAACCGGATTATGTTGTACTAGAGGTGGGGCTGGGTGGTAGGGCAGATTCCACTAATATTATAGAGGAATCCCTGGCCTCTGTTATTACCACTATAGATTACGATCACATAGATGTTCTAGGGAATACATTGGAGATGATTGCCTATGAAAAGGCAGGCATAATAAAGAGGAAAGGCCTGGTTATAACATATCCACAGCAGAAAGAGGCACGCAGGATCATAAGGCAGGTATGTTCAGAGCAGTTGGCTGAACTGATAGAGTACCCGATGGACAATATTCATATAAGGGAATTAGGTGAAAGTGGGGGAAGATTTGATTTCCTATATGAAGATACCCTATACGAGGACTTTAAGATCGGTTTAATCGGGAAGCATCAGATATATAATGCCTCCTTAGCTTTGATGACCCTATTCACCCTTAGAGATAAGGGCCTAATAGATATAGATGATGGGCAGATCAGAGCTGGGTTGGAAAAGGCTCGATGGAAAGGCAGGCTGGAGATATTAAGAAGGAATCCCACCTTTTTAATCGATGGGGCTCATAATCTTCAGGGCGTCCAGACCCTAGTAGATAGTTTGAAAGGATTTAAATATAATAGGTTGATCCTGGGGATTGGCATTTTAAAGGATAAGGATATAGACCATATAATAGAGACGATAATACCGTTGGCCGATGAGGTTGTCGTTACCGAGGTAGATATGCCTAGGAAGATGGAGGCGGTATCCCTAGCGAAGAAATTAAATGGGTATAATATAAACACTTATATAGAACAGGATATAGAAAAGGCGATTGCAAAGGCATATCGCTTGGCGAATGAGGATGATCTAATAGTATTCGGGGGCTCCCTATACCTGATAGGGGATGTGAGAAGGATATTGCTGGAAAGCTATTAATCATATATGACCCTTCTATAGAATATATATATATTCTATAGAAGGTTTTTTTATTAGGGGGCTATGCCATGAGTGATATCAAACTATATCCCTACATCAATTTAACGGATGAACAGTTGATGGATTGTACGATAAGGGAAATGGATAGATTAAAGAATATCTCTAGATATAGAAATCGTCTGAGATATGAAAAGAGAAAACATATGGTAAATCAACTGATAATAGAGATCAAGAGACGAAATCTAGAAATAGATAGATCGGTGTTGATAAGAAGAATTTTTAATAGATAAGGATTTCTGAACTTTCTATCACCTAAATCCATCATATAGCATAGATTGATGTATATATGATAGAGGTGGGGTGATATCTTGTTTTCGAATAATAAGGTGGTGGTAGCTAATACTGAAGATGATACATTGTCCTTTATAGATCTAGCGGATAGAAGGATTCTACGTACCATGAACCTCAGGCAGGGGGGGAATATTTTAAATGGTACGGATTCTATTGGGCCCTATGATTTGCTCTATGATGGGGATGGGTATATATACTGTGCTAATATATACGATAACTCGATCTTTAAAATAGATATCAATAGGATGGAGATAGCAGATATCCTATATGTAGGAAGTTATCCCATCCGTATCAAATCCTATCTGGGCAATATAATGACGGTCAATAGCGATTCCAATTCCATATCCATTATAGAAAAGCAAACCTTCACTCTAGCTCAGGGTATATCAGTAGGCGAAAAACCTATAGATATGGAAATTGATAGGGAATGCGTTAAACTATATGTGGCCAATAGCAATTCCCATAGTATCCATGTAATAGACCTATTACAGCGGAAAAATAGGGTTATTAAGTTGAAACATAGCCCAATTGGTATCATATTGGAAGGGGAATATATCTATATATTATCGATTATAGATGATGGTACGGATAGCATAAGCAATATTTCCATTATGGATAGAAGGCGTTTCAAAATACGGGAAAGTATGGATTTCAATGGAATATTCAATTCCATGATCAAAATAAATGGATGTGAACTGGTATTTACAACCGGGATCAGCGATGGATATCTATATAGAATGGATATGAGGGAAGGCAATATACTGAATAAGACCTACTTATCCGGGATGCCCAATAGGGTAGAGTGGAATGGCGAGAATATACTCATCATAACCAATCTGTCATCCAATAGGCTTATCATATTCGATATAGACACCGATAGGATAATCGATAGCATTGAGGTGGGGAAAGGGCCTAATGGGGTACTAATCCTCAATGAATCTGGGGCCATCGACTAATATGCCGAATAGTGCCTCATATAGATGTTCCGGATTATCCTTCCATATACTGCATATGGTTTTAGCCTGTTCAGCTGTGGGCACTGTAATGGACAGGCTCAGCATGATATTGTGCTTATCTATTAATTTCAGGTTGGCAATATATCCCTCGTCGCCCCCCTCGTGATATTCGCCTATGATTCGAGCGGTCTTCTCTTGATGTTTTCCAAACCTGGAGAACTTATCCAATATCTCTTTTCGAATTTTATCATCGATTCTGCCCTCAAAATAGGAAAGTATAACCTTGCCTTCATTCGATAATATATAGGCCTTATCATCATCCCCTTCTACCTCCCTTAGAAGTTTCGATTCCACTAGTTCCCTGAGGTATTCCTGTATCAAAAAATAATTCATATAATTGTCTTCCATTATGAATTCTATAATCTCTTGATTTCCCATTGGAGTATTGGATTGATCTATAATGTATAATAATATCAATTTGTTTTGAGCTAGTTCCTCGGTATTTTCTGTGAACATCTTTGCACCCCTTGGATAATATATTTTATTAGATTATAGCATATAAAAGGGATGATGGAAATTATCCTTATTCTGTTATTGGCTATTGCAAACCCCCTCTTAACAATAATTAATCGGACTACCGTTGTAATAACTATTTATTTTTGGAATGTCACTATATTATATATGTATTTTAAGTCTCAGTAATATAAAGAGGATTTAAGAATAAATTATAATAATATGAATGAAAGGTATGAATGAGAGGAGGGATATATTGAAGAATTCCTATTCAAGGAGCG
>JAAYRM010000115.1 GCA_012518745.1 Tissierellia bacterium | reverse complement strand
TCTGCCACTATGAATAGATTGTTTTTTGGTTGGCTCAATGTCCTTATGATTTCCATCTGGGCCTTAGATGTATCCTGACCTTCATCGACCTGTATATGATCATACCTATTCCTATACTTATTTAATAGATAGCTATTGTTTTTCAGAATACCTAGGGCTTTGGTAAGCATATCATCGAAATCCATCAGGTTCCTGTCCCTCTTATATCGTTCATAGCGATTATAGATGTCTTCAAAATTCCTCATGCTAGTCCTATCCTGAGATAAAAAATCCTTCGGGGTTATCAGCATATTCTTTATATATCCGATAGCATTTATTAGGTTCTCTAACCCCTCCTCTGAGATATATTCTCCGTTTATAGAATGATAGATACCCTTCAATATGCCATACTTATTCAATTCTTGATTACTGCCCTCAATAAGCCGAAATCTAATCCCATTGCTATAGGCATATTCCCGTATCAAATTATAGGCAAAGCTATGGATGGTGGAAAAATGAACGGGTATATGGGATATATCCCCATAGAGCCTATTAAATCTATCCTTCATATCCTTAGCAGAGGCCCTGCTAAAGGTGATGGATAGTATCCTTTCAGGGCTTATCCCCCTATTGAGAATCAGATTGGCGGCTCTATGGATTAAAACTGTAGTTTTCCCGGCCCCTGGTACTGCTAACACGAGTGCAGGACCCTGATAATGAGATATGGCCTGCTTTTGTTCCTCATTTAAATGCATAAAAGCACCTACTTTAATCTAATCGTATTTAATTCCACATTTATCTACATACTAACAATAGCTGATTTCCATGTCAATTGGATTCGAGGATGTAGATATTAGCAGTTGATATTGGTCCATAATATACTATAATAGGTTGTAGCGAATATGATAAAGGGTGATATGGTGAAAAGGGGATTGGAATGGCTCGATGATCGGTTGATAAAATTAATAAATATTAGGATGAAATCTGACCTTCTGGATATGGTGATGATAAGGTTAACCCATCTAGGTGGCGCCTTTTCAATTATTTTTTTTGTGTTCACCCTCCTGTATTTCGGGAACAAAAGGGGGAAATCCATTGGAATACAGGCTGCAATTACCTTGGCTATTAGCCAAATCATAACCTATGGTATTAAAATTGCTCTAGGAAGGGAGAGGCCTTATAATATACTTAGGGGTCTGAATACGTTCAATATAATATTGAAGGATTCCTCCTTTCCATCAGGACACACCTCCGCTAGCTTTGCTATAGCAACGACTATAGCGTTTAATATGCCTAAATTAGCTATAGTGGCATATGGATTGGCCTTGGCAATAGGAATCTCCAGAATATATCTGGGGGTTCATTATCCAACCGATGTGATAGCGGGTATGATTTTGGGGATTGGTGTTGCGGTAACGGCTCAGGTCCATATAATAGACTATGTCCTAGAATTTGTTGGAAGGTTTAGCGATTGATGGCCCTGATATCCCGTTCTATGGATAGGATGATCTTGGGGGATACAAAATAACTATGGGATAAGGGCTTTATTTTAATCCCGATATGTAATAAGATAGAATTAGATAGAATTATGCGGATCTATGGGATAGCATCATGGATCAGCCCACATAAACATCTTATAGGGACTTGTTATGATATTTTAGATATACCAATTCAATGCAATTATATATATAGTCGTTCTATAACGAAACTACAATGGAGGAATATATATGGAAGAGCTGATTTTTGGGGTTATAGGCGGGACCGCCTTACTCATGTATGGTGTTGGTATGATGGGGGATGGACTTGAAAAGGTCTCGGGTAATACTATGAAGAAGATAGTTACAGTTTTAACAGGAAAGGTATGGAGTGCGTTTCTAGTTGGCATTCTATTGACGGCTTTGATTCAAAGTAGTACGGCTATGACGGTATTGACCGTAGGGTTTGTAAATTCAGGTCTTATGAATCTATCGCAGGCGGTGGGGATAATATATGGTGCAAACATTGGAACTACCGTAACAGCTCAGCTTATGGCCTTCAGTTTTAAATTTAAATTGACCGATATAGCCCTTCCCATATTAGGTTTGGGTTTTGCGATCAATCATATATCCAAGAATGGTAAACTGAGAAATATAGGACAGGCATTGATGGGTTTTGGATTGATGTTCCTAGGGTTGAGGATATTGAACGATGGAATTCCGTATATGCAGCAAAGCGAGGCATTGAGACATTTCTTTGCAACCTATACATCTGTTCCTATATTTGGGATACTCCTAGGGGCGTTTGCCACTGCCATGGTTCATAGCAGTGCGGCAACGGTAGGCTTGGTAATGATCCTGAGTCAGGCGGGCCTATTGGATTTGAATTCTGCAATCTATTTGATATTGGGAGATAATATAGGAACATGTATTACCGCGCAATTGGCAAGTATGTCGGGAAATATCAATGCTAGGAGGACGGCATTGGCCCATACCTTCTATAATGTATTTGGTGTGGTATTGGCGTTGGCGGCCTTCCCACAATTTCTAAAGGTAATAAATATTGCTACCGTATATATACAACCCAAGGCCGATATATCGGCATATATTGCTAATGCTCACACCCTGTTTAACACGCTGAATGCACTGGTGTTCCTACCACTCACCGAGCATTATGTTAAATTCCTAAATACGGTGGTGAAGTCCAAGGCGGATATAGATACCGACAAGATATATCTAGATAGATTGCTATTGGACACGCCGGTCGCAGCTCTTAGGGCTGCTCGTTCCGAAATAATAAGGGGTGCCGAGATAGTCAAGTCAATGCTAAAGGATGCAATAGAACTGCTACATACGGGCGATACCGCTAAATTAGCAGCTATTCAGGATAGCGAAGTGACCGTAAATGCGATGCAGAGGGAATTGACCGAGTATATAGTTGAGATCTCAAAGCGGGAATTGACGGCTTCTCAATCCCTAATGGTTCCCGCGACCGTAAGCAGCATAAATAATATTGAGAGGATAGGGGATCGGACAATCGAGATATGTAGGCTATATGATAGCAAGGTGGACAGGGGGCTGAAATTTTCCGAATACGCATTGCGTGAACTGAGGGAATTAGAGGTCGTCATAGTCGAATTGCTGGACAATGTCATGATTGCCCTGAACGGAAAAGATGATGCAGTTATCGATAGGATTGTAGAGCTGGAGGATAGGGTGGATTATCTAAGTGAAACCTTTCAGAAAAACCATATCGAAAGGCTTAATCAAGGGAATTGTATTATAGACTCGGGCGTAATATATATAGATATGATCGGTAGCCTGGAGAGGATTGCAGATCATGCGTATAAGATAGGGATGTTCACAAAAGATGAGCTATTTGGAAAGAAATGCAAAACCCCTTACCATAAAGATTAGGAAGGGGTTTTTTTATATGAGTTATTCCTTGAAATCGGATCTTTGAACTCTACCTTTATCATTGAGGGACATCTCGGTGATCTTGGTGAGCTTCGCAACATCATCAACTTTATCGCATTCAAGGACCTGATATACCTTTGATACGTCCTTATTTTTTCTATATACATTTCTAAGCAATTTCATTATGGAATATGGATGTTCCGGTTCCTTAACGCTTATAAAGGCTGTATCTGGTTTTTCCATCGCTTCGCCTATGAGTTTTTCAAAATCGATATTATCGATTCCTGGAATCAATAGGTATTCGCAGGTCTTTTCCAAGTCCTCAAAGGATTTAACCTGAACCGAATCAAATTTACTCTTAGCCACAGCCATCAATGTAGCCATAAATGGACGAATACCTGCACTTCTATGGCCTGAAACTATGACGGTCTCCTTTCTATCTATGGCATCTTCTATATATTTAGCCTGGGCCTCTGTCATAAACTCCTGAGAGACAAATCTTTTTATCATTGGATTCATCTTGAATCACTCCTTCGTTTTTTAAATAGCATCCTAATTATCTTTACCCATATCAAGGGTATAAAAACATATTCCCTATATAGATTATAGTATCTGATCAATATAAAGGCAAATACTAATCCCCAGAATGCCGATATTCTGGGGATTGAATCATCACCTAAAATTCTTTTGCTAAGTAGTATAATGTTTTAACCGGTACTCCCGTTGCCCCCTTGGGGAGGTAGCCACTAGCCTCCTTTAGATATGAGGTGCCCGCAATATCTAGATGTACCCATGGGGTATCCCCTACGAATTCCCCTAGGAATAGGCCTGCAGTTATGGTACCCGCACCATCACGACCTATATTGTTCAGGTCCGCGAAACTCCCCTTTATATCTTCCATATATTCGTCATTATTGGGAAGTTCCCAAACGGGTTCATCTGCTAATTCGCCGGCTTTTCTAACTTCATCCATAAGGGATGGGTTGTTCGTGATAGCCCCCGTATTTATATTCCCTAGGGCGATGACGCACGCACCCGTGAGGGTAGCTATATCTACTACCTTATCAGCTTTTAGGGTATCGGTAGCATACCATAGGGCATCTGCAAGGGTAAGACGTCCCTCCGCATCCGTATTCAATACCTCTATGGTCTTTCCAGACATGGACCCTATAATATCACCCGGTTTATATGCCGCACCGGAAATCATATTTTCGCATGCTGCTATTATACAGGTTACATTTCGCCTAACCTTCGATTTGGCGATGGATTTCATGGCTCCTATTACCGAAGCTGCTCCGGCCATATCCGAATGCATTGTATCCATCCCTTTAGGAGGCTTAATGCAATAACCACCCGAATCAAAGGTCAATCCCTTGCCTACAAGGGCCAGCATTTCATCTGAATCGGGATTACCCTCATATTGCATAACTATGAATTGGGGTTCCTGCGCAGAACCGCGGGAAACTGCTAGATAGGCTTCCATTCCCAGTTCTTCGATCTTCTCCCTGCCGTATACCTTGACATCTACTCCCAGGCCATCTAATTCCTCTACCGCCATCTGGGAGAGTTTTTTGGGAGTCATATTAATTGCGGGTTCATTGACTAGATCCCTAGCTAGGAATATTCCCTCCATAATGCTTTCGACTTCCTCTATCGCAATGCTGGATTCTTCTCTTTGGTCCTGTGTCACATCGATATAGACATTCTCTATACTTGGAATAACCTTCTTTTCAGCAATATACTTTTCAAAACTATATTCGGATTGCAATAGTCCCTCTATCATCGATTTAAATGCATCCAGATATGGAATATCTCCCCATTCAGGCATGGCTATTTCGATGCTTTCAACCTTAAGCTTCATTAACTTTTTCCCGGCTTTATGGAAAGCTACCTTAATCGATTGGGATGTCAATTCATCCCTATCACCTAAACCTAGGATGAGGACCTTATCATCCTCGGGGGCAATATCAGCAAACAATTCACCGGAATCACCTTTGAAGATCCCCCTATCCTTTAGATAGCTATATAATTCCTCAGCGTATTCCACCGATTGCGTATC
Source organism: Tissierellia bacterium (assembly GCA_012518745.1). Taxonomy (GTDB): domain Bacteria; phylum Bacillota; class Clostridia; order Tissierellales; family Tepidimicrobiaceae; genus DUNJ01. Next base: position 4,910 of record JAAYRM010000115.1, on the reverse strand, counting down.
CTTAAATACGGGAACTATCCTCACATCGCCACCTTTGCCAATGTTTATATTCATAAAATCACTCCTCATATGGTATATTGGATACTAAAGAATGTAATGATTACCATTCTATCAAAATATATATATATTCTCAATGTTTTGGAGAAAGAACCTTAAAATAGAAACTATGAATGGAATATATCCATCCATCATTCCTTAGTTCCTCTGATCCTTCTTATTATTTTAACAGCTAGAAATATAATTATACCCACAACCAATGCAAATGGAAATACATATACCGATAGGAGGATTAGATTTTCCAATGTTCTTTTGAAGAAAAAGATAGAATCACCGACGGCATCCAGAAATCTTGCGCCAAATTTAGTATCTGCTGTATCTAGGCTACTTACCTTCTTGACTTCCCATATATTGATCAATACTGTACTATAGTCTACCCGATCATCCATGTCCATTAGACTGGCTTTTAATTCCTCTTTTTCATATATTGTATTGCTAAGCTGTTCTTCTAGCTTGATGATATCCTCAATCTTTTCCGCTTTGGATAGGAGAGATAGGATCCTCTCTTCCTTAACCTCAATAACCTTTAAACGGGATTCGGTATCCCTATATTGTTTGGTCACATCCGATTTAGATGTATTTTCATTGGTTATACTTCCGACTTGATCTAAATTTGCTTTAAAGGCCTGGATATTATTCTTTGGGACCCTGATGCTATAGAACGCATCCCTATAGCCTTGGCTGCCATGATGCGGATTATGGCTTATGTTGGAATCCTCTATATATGCATCATGCTCTTCTAGCAATTGAATAAGATTTTTGTTGCTCTTTTCGAATTGAGTAGTCTCGAAGTAGATCTCTATCGTCGTAATAACCTTATCGGGTTCAAGGGAATTATCATCTTTAGCCTCCTCCGAGGCTTCCACATCGTGGGCCGGTACCTCTTCCCTTTCCGACATAGCCGAATCCATAGTGGAATTAAGTCCTACTGTCCCTTCATTGGAAATATCTTGCTTTGAACCACATCCTATTAAGATGGATATAGACAATAATAGGATTAGAAATAGGGTTAAGCATTTTCTGAATCTCCTCATATTTGCCTCCTTATATACCATATTTAACACCGCCTTCATTTTAATTATATCAGGAAATCGAGGAGAAGATTTACAGAGAGGTTACATCGGGGATTATGGTGTGATGTTTGACAATGGAGGGACTATATGGTATGCTTAACGGGTTATAGGACAATGATGAAAAATGGTTTCTCGTTCCTTTAAAATTGCAATTTCATATATAAAAACCCTTTATGAGGCAATGGATAAATCAAATCAGGGGTCGAGAGTGGAAATTGAAAATTTAAATAATACGCTCATAGGGATCAGGATAGATAAATACGAACTGCCTAGAACTATGGTAAATTACATAATTTACCTATGTCGGCATCTGTTATTTATATAAAAAAGATTTACAAAATCCTATTATAGGTATATAATAGGATTGATATTTATCAAGGATAGATTTCCAAATATTCTGCGTTACGAAGGATAGCAAGATGAAACTTGCAGAAAAGAAAAATAAGGGGGTATTATTATGTTTAAGAATTCGGTATCTAAAGTACTATTGGTATTATTGCTAGTAGCTCTAGTAGCCGGTTGTACAGCTCAAGGAAATGGCGATGATGAGGTAGCAGGAGAGACCCAATATATATCGATAGCAACTGGTGGAACAGCAGGAACATATTATCCGTTAGGAGGAGCTTTATCACAGATCTTTAACGATAACATCGATGGAGTAACCGCTAACGTAGAATCTACCGGTGCTTCAGTGGAGAACGTTGAACTGATATCCAAGGGTGAAGCGGATATAGCATTTATTCAGAACGATATAACCTATTACGCAGCCGAGGGTATTGAAACCTTTGATGGCAAGGATAAGATAGAGAATATGAGGGGTATGGCCATGGTCTATCCTGAATTGGTGCAGATAGTAGCTACTAAGGATTCGGGTATTAAGTCAGTAGAGGATCTGAAGGGTAAGAAGGTTGCAATCGGTGCGCCCGGCTCAGGAACAGAGGCGAATGCAAGACAGATTCTAGGTATTCATGGCTTGGACTATGACGATCTAGGAAAAGCAGATTTTCTATCCTTTGATGAAGCAGCTTCTCAATTACAGGATAAGCAAATAGATGCAGCTTTCATCACTGCGGGAATTCCAACTGCAGCTATTACGCAGGTATCCAATGAAAGTGATATAGTAGTTGTATCGATGTCAAAGGATAAGATCGCGGAAGCGATAGAAGAATATCCATACTATATAGGGGTTGAAATTCCAAAGGGAACCTATGAAGGCCAGGAAGAGGATGTTTCCGCAATAGCGGTTATGGCTATGCTTGTAGTACCGGAGAATCTAGATGATGACCTAGCATACAATATGACAAAGACTATATTTGAGCAAAGGGATGAGATCATAGCAACTCATGAGAGAGGGAAGGATATACAATTAGAAACTGCCCTGTCTGGGATGCCAATCGAAGTCCATCCTGGAGCCATGAAATATTATGAGGAACAGGGAATTAGCAAGTAAGATCGATTCTATGAGAAGGAGTGGGTTATTAATTGCTGCTATAGCGATTCTAATAACGCTGCTCCTTCCTATTGATATATTGCAGGCATCCAATCACAGAACCGGGGCGTATCTAACCGGCTGGAAGGTACGAAAGGGCGATAGATTCCATATAGAGTATATCCATTCAATCCAACTGACCCCTGTAATCGAATCATATTATATAGATGAATATAAGCAGATCATATTAGAAGAATCATATTTTCACTCCTATGGTGCAGGGTTACCATCAGAAACCCCATATGAATTTGAGATAACTAAAGATGGATTCAGGATATATGGGATCGAGGAAGTAATGGATGATCTCGTATATAGAACTGGTGCTATAAGAGCCAATCATGAGATCTTCCTCAGAGGGAAGGCTTATCCATTTCTGGGGTTTTCGGAACCGGGAGAGGGCGTAAAATTTGAAATGAAAAAGGTACCTTTATTACAATATATAGCGAAGGAGGTATATAATGTCGCAAAACAAACTAATAACAGAGAGTGAATCAGCATTGGACGTAGAACAATTATTGGAAGAATACGATTCAGATGCAAGTAAATCTAGAAAATTTGACGGCTTGATCGGTAAGATTACAGCCCTATTAGCTATAATAATGTCTCTATTCCACCTCTATACCGCTGGATTTGGTACATTGCTTTCCGTAAGGCAGAGATCTCTTCATATCATATTTGCATTTACCCTAGGGTTTCTACTATTCCCGGGTAGCAAGAGGAGCAATAAATCCAAACCATCCATATTGGATTATATATTTGTAGTAATCAACATAGTTATATTTGGTTACCTATTCGTATATGTGGAACAGATCGCCTACAAGGGTGGTAATTTGAATACCATAGATATCCTCTTTGGAGGTATGGCCATTCTATTGACGCTGGAGATTACCAGAAGGGTGGTGGGTCCTGAACTACCTATAGTTGCAATAATATTCCTATTATATGCTAGACTTGGACCTTATCTACCTGGAATTTTAGCGCATAGGGGATTTGGATGGGATAGGATTATAAACCATATGTACCTCACCTTAGAGGGAATATTGGGGGTTCCCATCAGCGTATCATCTACTTTTGTGTTCATGTTCATATTATTTGGGACCTTCTTGGATAAGACGGGGGTGGGCGAATTCTTTATAGATGTGGCCTATTCATTGACCGGGCATCTTAAGAGCGGACCGGCTATGACCGCGGTCGTAGCTAGCGGGTTCATGGGTTCTGTATCCGGTAGCTCGGTTGCAAATACGGTGACCACGGGAGCATTTACCATACCCCTGATGAAGAAGATGGGATATGAACCGCATTTTGCAGGGGCAGTAGAGGCGACAGCGTCTACCGGGGGACAGATAATGCCACCGGTTATGGGCGCCGCGGCATTTATAATGGCGGAGTTTACGGGGATAGCCTATGTCAAGATAATAGCTGCTGCTGCAATACCGGCTATACTATACTATTTTGCAGTTGGTATAATGGTTCACCTGGAGGCTGCTAAATTAGGGCTTAAGGGGATTCCCAGAAATGAATTGCCCAGATTTGCCAATATAATGAAGACCAATGGGTATCTACTGATCCCGTTATTTGTAATAGTATACCTTCTGATCAAGGGATATACACCCCTATTGGCATCGTTTTGGGCGATTATAGCAAGTGTAATCATAGCAATAATAGCTGTACTGATCAAGAGAGATGGATCCTTCGGAATAAAGCAGTTCTTCGGTGCGTTGGAGCATGGAGCTAAGGGTTCCGTAGGGGTCATATGTGCCTGCGCCTGCGCTGGGATTGTGGTCGGGGTAGTTACCTTGACGGGTCTGGGCCTAAGGGTAGCAGAGCTCATAATCAGCCTTGCCCAAGGTAAGCTCATATTGACGCTATTCTTTACCATGATAGCCTCTATAATACTTGGAATGGGATTGCCTACCACTGCGAAGTATATAGTGCTCGCTACGATGGCCGTGCCAGCTTTGATTAAGCTAGAAGTAAATCTAATGGCGGCTCATCTCTTCATACTATACTTTGGTGTTGTAGCCGATATAACTCCACCTGTGGCTTTAGCAGCTTATGCCGGGGCGGGGATTGCCGGGGCTAATGCGATGCGGACTGGATTTCAGGCGGTGAAACTGGCTCTAGCAGCCTTTATAGTTCCATATATATTCGCCTATGACTCCTCCTTGATCCTAGTAAAGGAAGTAGTTGGGGGGGATGTCGTATTCCTACCATTGGTAAATGCCATTCCGATGATATTATCGGCTATTATAGGAATACTCTGTCTTGCCTGTGCGGTAGAGGGCTATCTA
>JAAYRM010000114.1 GCA_012518745.1 Tissierellia bacterium | reverse complement strand
TGGGAAAAATATTTATGGTATTAATTATGGGGATAGCTATGGCTATCCTCTTTGGTTTGATAACAGGTAGTTTTTTAATATACAGGTGTCAGTATAAGTAAAAACAGGATATGAATATGGTATAATATAGATATTAGAAGTCATAATCTATATTGAGGAATTAGGTATTTTAATGGGAAGGTGATACCGTGAATGAAACATTAAAGCAGAAAATCAATATATTCTTAAATAGGGTGGAAGATTTCATCGATATAGAATTTGCATATATATTTGGCTCCTATGCAAGGGGAGAAGAAAATATCAACAGCGATATAGATATCGCCATCATGCCCAATTTAACGGGGATTGATAAGATGACGGAATTATTTACAAGGGGTAATTTAATAGAAATAGGCAAGGAAATATTCAATAGGGATGTAGATATAGTATTTTTAAATACGGATTCTGTATTCTTAAAATATCATATTATACAGGAGGGAATAGTTATCAGGGATGATATAGGCAGATCTGGTTTTGAATCCCTTGTGCTTAGGGAATATTTCGATTTTAAACATTATAGTGATTATTATAATGAACATATGCTGAATTCTATAAGATCTACTGAATAGGAGGGAATAATATGGTTAAGGGGGAAGTCATTATAGGCAGAATAAGCAAATTGGATGAATATATGGAGCTTTTATCTAAAGTATCCAACTATCCCAAAGAGGAATATTTAGTGGATGAGATGATCTTCGGGGCTACTGAAAGGTTCATGCATCTGGCGATAGAATGTGTAATTGATATTGGCAATCATATAATCGCTGATATGGGTTATAGAAAACCTACCAGCAATAGGGAGATATTTATTATTTTACATGAAAACGGGATAATAGATAAGGACTTAAGGATGAATCTGTGTAATATGGCGGGATTTAGGAATGTATTGGTACATGATTATATAGATTTGGATAGGGAGGCAGTGTACGATATAGTTAAAAACAATCTGGGTGATATAAGGGATTTTAGAATGATAGTGATCGATTATATAGCTTAGATATGGGAAGGTGATACCGTGAATGAAACAATTCCAATTAAATATATTATAGAACTATAAACTGTAAAATGGGGGAATTGTATTGATTATAGATTATCATGTACATATAACACCACCGGAGCTGATAAAGGATTGGAGGGAAATAGCTAAGAAGGAGGAATACTTTAGGCTATTGAGCAAGAGCCCGGTGAATAAATTTGCAACAGCGGAGGATATTGTAGATGAATTGGATAGATCGGGTGTTGATAAGGCAGTTGTATTTGGCTTTAGCTTTAAGGATATGGGCCTTTGTAGATATGTAAACGATTATGTAATGGAATCGGTTAAAAAGTATCCGGACAGGTTAATAGGGTATATGGTAGTTTCACCTAGAGCCCAAGGGTTGGAAAGGGAAATGGATAGGTGCATAAATGGTGGTTTGCAGGGAATAGGAGAACTATTTCCTCATGGACAGGATTTCCATATATCGAATCCTGGGGAGGTGGGGGATTTGGCCAATTTTACTATGGAGAGAAACCTACCCATAATGATCCATACCAATGAACCGGTGGGCCATTACTATGCTGGGAAAACTGACACCACCCCGGTGGAGGCCTATGAATTTGTTGCAAACTTTCCGGAATTAGAGATAATATTTGCTCATTGGGGCGGTGGGCTTCTATTCTATGAGATGATGCCGGAGATAAGGAAGCAGAATAAAAATGTATATTACGATACGGCTGCAACGCCCTATCTATATGATAAGAATATCTATAAGGTAGCTAGGGAGATAGGGATATTGGATAAGATACTGTTTGCAACGGATTATCCACTAATCCCCATGGATAGGTATATTCAGGATATAGAAACCTCGGGATTGAATGAGGAGGAGCAATCCATGATATTGGGTGAAAATGCAAGAAGGTTATTGGATAGGAAGGTTACGCTGATTTAAATGGGGGATGGAAATATATGAGGAGGTATCCTTATGAAGGAGGATATTCGTTGGATTCAAAGATTTAATAATTATAGAAGGGCCTTTAGTCAACTGCAATATGCGATGGAATTGATGCGGGAAAGGGAGCTTTCAATATTGGAGAAGCAAGGGGTTATACAGGCTTTTGAATATAACCATGAATTGGCATGGAAAACTTTAAAGGATTTTTTAGAAAGCAGGGGCCATAGGGAGATATATGGTTCTAGGGATGCCATAAGGGAGGCCTTTTCTTTAGAATTAATAGATGATGGGGATATATGGATGGAGATGATCAAAAGTCGAAATTTAACGAGTCATACATATGATGAAGGAACGGCAGATGAGATAATTGCCCTGATAAGAGATTTTTATTATAGGGAATTTCAAAGATTTAAGGTGCGTATGGAGAAGCTAGAGAGAGAAGAGGAAAAAAGGATATGAGATATGGATTAAAAGGTGATACTTTAGAAAGTATAGCTGATATTTTTGCTAAGCACCAAAGGATTGAAAAGGCCATATTATTTGGTTCTAGAGCTAAAGGAAATTACAGGAATGGATCCGATATAGATTTGGCCTTGTTAGGAAAAGGTTTAGATTTACAATATATAAATAGGATCCATCTGGATATAGACGAATTATATCTCGCCTATAAGCTTGATTTAGTAATTTATAGTAGGATAGAGAATAATGATTTAATCGATCATATCGATA
>JAAYRM010000113.1 GCA_012518745.1 Tissierellia bacterium | reverse complement strand
TTAAAGGACGATTCGGTTTGGGATTGTCTGGAATCTGCTTTGGACACTGCATTAAAAGGTGTAATAACCATGAGAACGAACGAAGGAAGAGAATTAAAGGGTTATATGCAGAAACAGATTGTGAATATTCGGGGTTTAATAGATAGGATAGAAGAAAGAGCTCCATTAGTAGTATTGGAATATAAGACTAGGCTCGAGGAAAGGATACAGGAGCTATTGGGAGGAGATCTCGAAATAGAACAGGAAAGGTTCAATTCTGAGGTTGCGTTTTTTGCCGACAGGAGTGATATTACGGAGGAGGTTATCCGGTTTAGAAGCCATATCAAACAGTTTTCGGATAGCCTGGAATTGAAGGATGCCATAGGTAGAAGGCTAGACTTTATTGTGCAGGAGATGAATAGGGAGATCAATACCATAGGCTCTAAAGCAAGTGATCTAGACATATGCAATTATGTTGTGGATGTGAAAAGTGAGCTTGAAAAGATCAGGGAACAGATTCAAAATATTGAGTAGATTGAGGGAGGTAACTATATGGGGACTAGATTAATCAATATCGGTTTTGGTAATATCGTTTCAGCAAATAGGATAATTGCCATTGTAAGCCCAGAATCAGCTCCTATTAAAAGGCTAATACAGGAATCGAGAGATAAGGGAGTATTGTTAGATGCCACCTATGGTAGGAGGACTAGAGCCGTTATCATAATGGATAGCGATCATTTGATATTATCGGCTGTTCAGCCGGAAACGGTGGCACAGAGATTGGATAGCAAGGAAGACTTGGTAAGAGATAAAGGATAAGGATGTTGATATCTATGTCTAAGGGATTTTTATTGGTTATATCGGGTCCGTCCGGATCCGGCAAAGGTACTATTTGCACGAAATTGCTGAGGGATGATAAGGAATTGGTATTCTCCGTATCTGCTACTACAAGAAACGCAAGAAAGGGAGAGAGGGAAGGGGTAAACTATTATTTTGTAGATGATGAACAATTTGAAAACATGATAGATAATGGAGAATTTATAGAATATGCCAGGGTTCACAGAAATTATTATGGAACCCCTAAGAAACCCGTATCGGATCAAATAGCTAGGGGGAATATAGTGATATTGGAAATCGATGTTCAGGGTGCCCTGCAGGTGAAAAAAAATTATTCCGAGGCCGTATCTATCTTTTTATTGCCTCCGACTATGGAGGAATTGAGGAATAGGCTTATAGGTCGCGGAACAGAGACCGAGGAGCAGGTCGATATCAGATATAGGAATGCATTTAAGGAATTAGAATTCGTTCATGAATACGATTATGTCGTGATAAACGATGATATAATGAACGCCTTGAACGAGATAAAATCCATAATAATTGCGGAAAAAACAAGAGTTAGCAGGAATAAAAATGTTTTAGAAAATCTACTTCATGGAGGGGGTATATAATATAATGTATAATCCATCTATAAATAAATTATCAAATATTGGCGAAAGCAGGTATACCTTAGTGATGCTGACTGCTAAGCGATCGAGGGAGCTAATGGAAGGGGCTGAACCCTTGATTGAAACGGAGTTGATTAAACCGGTGAGCATTGCAATAGAGGAGATAGTTGCTAAAAAAGTGAGCTATAGAGAGCCGGATAGCAATATGAATAAGTAGGTGAATGTAATGCTTAAGGATAAAAACATAGTACTAGGTATAACGGGTGGGATAGCTGCATACAAGGTTGTGGATGTAGTGAGTAGGCTTAAAAAACAAGGAGCGAACGTAGAGGTTATTATGACCGAGCATGCAACAGAATTTGTCTCCCCCCTAACATTTCAAACATTATCGATAAATTCCATACATGTGAATATGTTTGCGGAACCAAAAAGCTATGATGTGGAACATATCGCATTGGCCGAAGGTGCTGATACATTTCTAATAGCCCCTGCAACTGCTAATATAATCGGCAAAGTAGCCAATGGGATAGCAGATGATCTATTAACTACTACCATAATGGCCACGAAGGCTAGGGTTATATTTGCTCCCGCTATGAATACCAATATGTATTCTAACCCAATTGTCCAACAGAATATGGCCTACTTAACCGATTTGGGGTATGAATTCATAGATCCAGGGACCGGTATCTTAGCATGTCAGACATATGGGACGGGCAGGATGGCGGAACCTATAGATATTGTTAACTATTTAAATGATAGTTTCTATGAAAGGGACCTGGAAGGTAAAAAGATAGTCGTTACAGCTGGGCCTACCATAGAACCGATCGATCCTGTCAGGTATATAACCAATCACTCGAGTGGAAAGATGGGATATTCCATAGCGGCTGAGGCCCATAGGAGAGGGGCAGAAACGATCTTGATAACGGGACCTACACATCTAGAGGAACCTAAGGGGATTAGGGTGATAAGGATAAACTCTACCTTGGATATGTTCAACGCCGTGCAGAAGGAGTTCGATAGCTGTGATATATTGATAAAGGCAGCAGCACCATCGGATTATAGATCGAAGACGGTGGATAGCCAAAAGATAAAAAAAGATGGAAGCCCAGATGGGCCAACCATTGAGCTGATTAAGAACCCGGATATCGCCGCTCATTTCGGAAATATAAAGGAAGACAGAATAGTAGTTGGTTTCGCGGCAGAAACCGATAACCTAGTTGAATATGCAAAGAAGAAACTAAATGAAAAAAACCTAGATTTTATAGTAGCCAACGATATATCTAAAGATGGAGCTGGGTTTAAATCGGATACGAATATCGTTGCAATTATAGGGCAGGAGGGAGTTATTACGGATTATCCCATATTAAAAAAATCTCAAATCGCAGGAATTATATTGGATAGAATTCGAAATCTATTAGACACTAGAAGCTAGATGAATGATTTATCTAGCTTTTGATATTTTAGGTAATGAAAAGGATTGATCTTATGGATAGAAAATACGCAGAGGTAATAATCGATAAGAGGGGAGCGCAAACCGATAGGCCATATACATATAGAATTAAACCCGAGATGGTAGGAAGCGTAGAGGAGGGCATGAGGGTTTTAATTCCTTTCGGTAGAGGTGATCGGCCGATAAAGGGGATAGTTATTCGAATATCCGAAAACTACGATGGGGATTATAGGTTAAAGGATATCATAAGTGTAATCGATAATGAACCCCTGATAAGTAAGGATATGATTGAACTGAGCCTATGGATGTCTAAACAATATCTTGCCCCATATATAGATGCGTTTCGAACGATACTTCCCCCGGGAGATTTTAAAGAAGTAAAAACTTATATAACCCTGAAGGAACCTCTGAAAGACAGATCATATAGGGAATTAAAGGGCCTGGACAAAGAGATAATAGATTTGATAAGGACAAAAGGTAGTAGGATGGAGCTAGGGAGTATAAAGGAGGTAATAGATAATAGTACCATAAATAGTACGCTTAGGAATTTGAAGGAGCGGAAGATAATAGAGGTGGATTTGGAGGTTAGAACCTCTATCGGTAAAAAACATGAAAAATATGTCCATATTATGGATAGAGATACTCCCTATGGGGACCTAGCCGATGCAATTGGAAGAAGATGCTATAAGCAATTGGAAATAGCAAGATTTCTATTATCCATAGACGAGATCCCTATGAGAGATCTATTACGCAAAACCGATAGTTCATTATCTACGGTTAATGCCCTAGAGAAGAAAGGCATAATAAGGATATTTAATAGGGAAGTTTTCAGGACGCCCATAGGCAAAGAAATTCAGCCCTATGCTAAGCACAGATTATCTCCTGAGCAAAGGCATTGTGTGGATACTATACTAAACGATATGGATGTTGAAGATGGGTATAGAAAATTTTTAATACATGGCGTTACCGGTAGCGGTAAAACGGAAATATATTTGCATCTGGTTGAGAAGATGCTTGAAAGGGGCAAGGATACGATAGTTCTGGTACCGGAGATATCTTTGACCCCTCAAACCATTGAGAGATTTGTTGGAAGATTTGGGAATAATGTGGCTGTACTACATAGTAGATTATCCTATGGAGAGCGATTTGATCAATGGAGGAAGATAAAAAGTGGAAAGGTGAAGATCGTCGTGGGAGTACGATCCGCAATCTTTGCGCCCTTTAACAATCTTGGGCTCGTTATAATCGATGAGGAGCATGAGACTACGTATAAATCTGGAATGAATCCTAAATACGATGCTATTGAAGTGGCTGAAAAGAGGTGTAGACAATCTGATGCCTGCCTGGTTAAGGGTTCAGCCACCCCATCTATAGAAAGCTACTACAGGAGCCAACATGCAAATATAAAATTATTGGAGTTGAGGAATAGAATCAACGATAAAAAAATGCCTACTGTAGAAATTATAGATATGAGGGAGGAATTAAAAGCGGGCAATAGATCCATATTTAGTAGGGAATTATATAAATCCATGGCACAAAATCTCGAGCAGGGTAAGCAGACAATATTATTTCTAAATAGAAGGGGATATTCCACGTTTGTATCCTGTAGGCAATGCGGATATGTAGTAGAATGTACGGAATGTAATATCTCTATGACCTATTATAAATACGATGATAGGCTTAAATGTCATTATTGTGGGAGGGTCAAGGATCCCCCAAAATCATGCCCCAATTGTCATAGCAGGTATATAAGATATTTTGGAATAGGAACCGAAAGGGTTGAGGAATATACAAAAAGGATCTTTCCCGAGGCCATTGTGAGAAGGATGGATATGGATACAACATCTAGGAAGGGAAGCCATGAATCCATATTATCTAAGATGAAGGATGAAAAGATAGATATATTGATAGGAACGCAGATGGTGGCCAAGGGCCTCGATTTTAAAAATGTTACATTGGTTGGTATAGTTGCAGCCGATACAAGCCTGAATCTCCCCGACTTTCGGTCTTCTGAAAGGACATTTCAATTGCTTACCCAGGTATCGGGTAGAGCCGGCAGGGGGGATTTGGATGGCAGAGTATTTGTACAAACCTATAACCCCGATCACTATAGCATTCAATATGCAAGGCAGCATAATTATACCGAATTTTATAATAAGGAAATCCTTTTAAGAAGGGAGTTTAATTATCCACCCTTTTTTAATATAATATCAATAGTGGCATATGGTGAAGATAAGGATAGGATATCCCTTGGAATCGAACGGGTTCATAGATTGATGTTAAAGGATATAAAGAATGATGGATTGGATGATGTGGAAAATGGACTCATAGGACCTTATCCAGCCCCATTGAATAGGATTAAGAACAACTATAGGTACCAGATTCTTCTAAAATGTTTAGATAAGGATCTAGACGGATTTAAAGATATAGTAAAACGGGTATGTATATTAAATAAGTATGGGATGGATTTGCAGGGGATGAAATTCAATATAGATATAAATCCTAACTCAATATTATAATAGGAGGAGTAATTATTATGGCTATTAGACAGATTAGATATGAGGGTGACCCTATCTTAAGAAAGGTTTCCAGGGAAGTGTTGGAGATAAATGAAAGGATAGAGGTTCTGCTAGAGGATATGGTCGACACCATGCATCAAAACGAGGGTGTAGGGCTGGCGGCACCTCAGGTGGGCGTTCTGAGAAGGGTAGTGGTTATAGATATAGGCGAGGGACTCATAAAACTTATAAATCCAGAGATCATAGAGGAAAAAGGAGAAGATATAGGTGTAGAGGCGTGTTTGAGCGTTCCAAATAGGATGGGCACCGTCAAGAGACCCGAAAAGGTCGTGGTTAGGTATCTGGATGAACTAGGGGAAGAGCAGGAGATAATAGGAACCGGATTATTGGCCAAGGCTCTTTGCCATGAGATCGATCACTTAGATGGTATATTATATATAGATAAGATGATTGAGGAGATAGTACCCCAGGAAGATGTAGAGGATTAGGCATAGGAGGTTATTGAATGGATATTGTTTTTATGGGGACCCCAGAATTTGCGATTCCCGCCCTGGAGTCCTTATATGAGGGTGGGCATAATATAGTATTGGTAATAACCCAAAAGGATCGGCCGCGGGGTAGGGGAAAAAAAATGCATCCTACTCCGGTTAAGGAAAGGGCATTGAACTTAGGATTAGAGGTCTACCAACCCGGATCCGTCAATTCTCGAGAATCGATGGATATATTGCGGAAATTATCCCCCGATTGCATAGTGGTAGCTGCCTATGGACAGATATTAAAGGAGGAGATACTGCGATTGCCTAGATATGGATGTATTAATATACACGCCTCACTTCTACCAAGGCATAGGGGAGCAGCACCTATAAACTGGGCATTAATAGATGGTGATGATGTGACAGGAATTACTATTATGGAGATGGATACAGGCCTAGATACAGGGGATATCATCAGTAGCTATAAGATTCCCATTGAAGATACGGATGATTCTCAAACCCTCCATGATAAATTAGCTAAAATAGGTGGCCAACTGATTGTAAATACCTTATATGATCTTAAAAGGGGAACGATAACCAAAGTACGGCAAGATGACAGTCTATCTACGTATGCAGCTAGACTTTCTAAGGATATGGGCAAACTCGATTGGGATAGTGCTGGAGATGATATCATCAATATGATACGGGGGCTTAAACCTTGGCCTACTGCTTATACTATATATAAGGGATTGAATATCAGAATCCACAAGGCAAACAAGACTGAGAAATTTTCAAATGAGGCCAATGGTATGGTGGTTAAAGTTTCCGACGATGGAATATATGTCAATTGCCGAGATAGCTGTATAGTCATTGAGGAATTACAATTTCCCGGCAAAAGAAAAATGCGAGTATCCGAGTATCTACGTGGGAATCAATTCGATTCGCATGTGATGCTAGGATAATATGAAATAGTTAGGAGGATATATCATGTATGATTTAAACTCTATGATACTTTTAATTCCTGCCCTATTATTTTCAATGTATGCCCAATTTAAAATATCTACATCTTTTAATAGATATTTGCGGGTAGCTAGTCGAAAAGGGTATACGGGAAATCAGGTGGCTAGGCTGATACTAGATAGAAATGGATTAAACGACGTTAGGATAGAGGTTGTGGGTGGTCAACTGACGGATCATTATGATCCTAGAACTAGAGTTGTTAGGTTATCGCGAAATATATATAATGGAAATTCCATTGCTGCCGTGTCCGTAGCTGCACATGAGGTAGGGCATGCGATGCAACATGGGGAAGGTTACTTTCCATTGATGATAAGAAACAATATGGCACCTATAGTCAGTATAAGCTCTAGATTCGTTTGGATATTGATTATATTAGGCTTTGCCCTGAGTCCTTTCCTATTAGATATAGGTATTATGCTATATCTTGCGGTGGTTCTATTTCAGGTTATTACATTACCTGTAGAATTTAATGCTAGCAGAAGGGCATTAATACAGCTGGAAGATGGCATAGTGTTTGAGGACGAGATTGGGGCCTCTAGAAATGTATTACAGGCGGCTGCTCTAACCTATGTTGCCGCAACTCTAGTAGCATTAGGTCAGTTGCTACGATTACTATCATTATCGAATAGAAGAAGGTAATATAGGATAATTTTTAATATGAGATAGTTTTGCCTGGATGAGTCCAGGCAAAATTATTTAGGAGGAAAGATATGAACGGTAGAAAAATCGCATTGGATATATTGATGGATATGGGGGATAACGGATCTTTTTCCAACCATGTGATCAATAGGTATTTGGAGGGGGAGAAGAGCGTCAGGGATAGAAACCTGGTGAGGGAATTAGTATATGGGGTATTAGAAAATCGTATCTATATAGATTATATAATTTCGCGGGCCTCTAATATCGGCATAGAAAAGATCCAACCCAGGGTTCTAGAGATTTTGAGGATGGGCATATACCAGATTGCCTTTATGGATAGGATTCCGGATAGAGCTGCTATAAATGAGGCGGTCAATCTATCCAAATGGGGGGGACATAAGGGGATAAGTGGTTATGTTAATGGGGTGCTAAGAAACGTTTCAAGGAATATAGAAAGGCTTATGAAAATCGAGGTGATCGATAGAGAACATGCATTATCGATCAAATACTCCCATCCCCTATGGATGATCAGAAGATGGATTGAGGATTATGGATACGAATTTACCAAACAATTATGTAAATATAATAATCATAGGCCAAGACTGAATATAAGGACCAATACCATTAAAATCACAAGAAGAGAATTGCGTAATAGATTGGCTAAGTATGGGTACACTGTCAATGAAACCAAGCATGCAGCGGATGGCTTGATAGTAGAAAATCCGAGTGCGATTACCGAAATCGAGGAATTCAAGTTGGGATATTTTTTTATCCAAGATGAAAGTAGCATGTTGGTAGCCCAGATAGCGAACCCAAAGGGAAACAATATAGTATTGGACCTATGCAGCGCCCCAGGTGGAAAGGCGACCCATTTTGCGGAGTTAATGAATGATAGGGGTAAGATAATAGGTAGGGATATATATGACCATAAATTGAGGTTAATAGATGAAAATGCAGCAAGACTTGGAATTACAATAATTGAAACTCAAAAATTTGATGCTATGGAATTGGATAAAGCGTGGATCGGAAAAGCTGATTACTGTATTGTGGATGCCCCATGCTCCGGATTGGGAATTATAAGGAGAAGGCCTGAGATCAAATGGAATAGAAATGAGGATGATATTGAAGATCTGGTTAGGATACAATCCGGCATATTGGATAATGCAAAGATGTATATAAAACCGGACGGAATAATCATATACAGCACATGTACGATCGGGAGACAGGAGAACATCGATATAGTTGAGGAATTCATCCACAAAAATCCTGGGTTCGAGCTGATGAATTTCCACGATCGAGTTAATTTCAAACAGGATATGCAGAGCGCCACGAACGGATATATCGAATTGTTTCCACATATACACCATATGGATGGATTCTTCATAGCCAAAATCAGGAGAAAAGATGGGTAAATTTATACATATATATGGTATAATGGCTTATTAGGAGTAATAGGGGGTGATTAATTGCATGGGACGGAGTTAAACAGTCTTTCATTGGACGAATTGCAACAATTTATGGAGGAGATAGGTGAGGAGAGATATAGAGCTGAACAGTTGTTTACATACCTTCATAGAAATCGGGGGATGACAATAGACGGCATCTCCGTATTCTCCACGGGATTGAAGGACAAGCTAAAACAGGTTTCAAGGATAAATAATATAGAGATATATGAAAGGCTCATATCCGATTTAGATGGTACTAGAAAGTACCTATTCACATTAGAAGATGATAATATTATAGAAGGAGTTCTGATGGAATATCGGCATGGATTGACTGCATGTATATCTACTCAGGTGGGTTGCAGGATGGGTTGTGTGTTCTGCGCTTCATCCAAGGATGGATTGGCAAGAAATCTATCTCCAGCCGAAATAGCAAACCAGATATATATCATGGAAAATGATGTAGATAGATCTATTACGAATATCGTATTGATGGGGAGTGGGGAGCCCCTGGATAATTATGATAATACATTGAAGTTTTTATATATTATACATGACGAAAAGGGACATAATATAAGCTATAGAAATATTACATTATCTACCTGCGGAATAGTTCCAAATATATACAAGCTAGCCGATGAAGGATTACCTATTACATTATCGATATCATTGCATACGCCTTTCGATGAGGATAGGAAAAAAATAATGCCTATAGGACATAGATATACAATAGATGATATAATTAAGGCCTGCAAGTATTATATCAACCAGACCAATAGAAGGGTAACTATGGAATATATTCTTATAGGAGGAGTCAATGATAGGGTAGAAGATCAAAATAAATTGATCCAAATCCTTCAGGGTATGGAATGTCATGTAAACTTAATCCCCTTGAATCCAATAGAAGAGTTTGATCAGAGGAAACCAACATTAGAGAGCATTTACAGGTTTCAAAATCGTCTAAGCAAGGCTAATATACCAACAACCATAAGAAAGGAAATGGGTGGCGATATTAGCGCTGCTTGTGGACAATTGAGGAGAAGATATATATATGATAAATATGAAAGGACTCTCCGGTGAGGTGATATGTATGGAAATTGGTGTTAAGACCGATATAGGAAAGGTTAGGGATAGGAATCAGGATGCATATTTTGTATCCTCTAGTGAAGAACCTCCATTATTTATTATAGCGGATGGAATGGGGGGACATAAGGCTGGTGAAACTGCCTCTAATATGGCGATTGAGATCACAAGCACTCAGCTGGTGAAGGGGCTCCGGCAATCAACATTGAGCGATGATGAAATTCAAAAGAATATAGAGGGTTCTATCGATATGGCGAATAGGGAGATCTATAGAAAATCTTTATCGGATGAAAGCCTCTCAGGTATGGGAACAACCACTACCATAGCCTATATCAATGATGGAAAGGTACATATTGGGCATGTGGGGGATAGCAGGGCCTATATACTTAGGGAGAATACCCTATGTCAGATCACCAATGATCATTCTTTAGTAGAAGAGTTGATACGCAACGGTAGTATTAGTGCGGAAGAGGCAAAGAACCATCCACAGCGTAATATAATTACGAGGGCGGTTGGAACCAACGAATACATAGAGGTCGATCTGGTGATAAAAAAGATATATAGGGGCGATATATTGCTACTATGTTCCGATGGATTGTCCAATATGCTAGGTGATGATGAGATAAGGGAGATTCTACTCGGTAGTACGGATATGAAAGAAGCTAGTCAAAATTTAGTAGAATTATCGAAAGATAGAGGTGGATTTGATAATATAACCGTTTTAATAGTTAAATTCTAGAAGATTGAGGTGAAAACATGATAGGAACAACGCTTGGTGAAAGATACTATATAGTAGAAAAGATTGGTGAAGGTGGAATGGCTTTCGTATACAAAGCCAGATGCAAACTCTTAAATAGATATGTGGCAATTAAGATCCTAAGGGATGAATTTGTGGATGATGATGAATTCGTAGGCAAATTCAGAAGGGAATCCCAAGCAGCGGCAAGCCTATCCCATCCCAATATCGTTAATATCTATGATGTGGGGGTAGATGAAAGGGAAGGACAGAAGATCTATTATATCGTTATGGAATATATCAAGGGAGAGACCCTGAAGGATATTATCAGGAGGCAGGGCAAACTATCTGTAGATAAGACCATAGATTATTCTATACAGATTGCCGAGGCTCTAGGGCATGCACATAAGAATCATATAGTGCATAGGGATATTAAACCCCATAATATTATGATAACCGAGGATGGGAGAGCAAAGGTAACCGATTTTGGGATAGCAAGAGCCGTAACATCTTCAACTGTGACAAACACATCTAATGTTATAGGGTCCGTACATTATTTTTCACCTGAACAGGCTAGGGGAGGTTATACAGACGAAAAATCGGATATATATTCGCTTGGGATCGTTATGTATGAGATGATAACCGGACAAGTGCCCTACAAGGGAGATAGTCCGATAACCGTTGCATTAAAGCATATTCAAGATGAGATACAACCACCCAAAGAACTTGATAGTACAATACCCACAAACTTACAGAATATTATAATGAAATCTGCTAGCAAAAGGCAGGTAGACAGATATATTACGGTAAATGAACTGCTAAGGGATTTAAGAAGGGTGCAGCTAGATAAGGATGAGGCAATAATAGATCATACTGCAATTATGGAATCTCCAACCCAGATGATACCGGCAATCAAGGATGGGAGATCAAATGAGGAGGAAGGATCAGGTAAAGAGGCGGATAAAGAGAACGGTAAAGGCAATTGGAAGATCACTGTTCTAGCCATACTATTGGCATTTATCGTAGTAAGCGTCTCAGCATTTGGATTTTTCAAACTTAGAGATTTTTTCAAGCCTGATGAAATAATAGTGCCCGATCTAGTAGGAATGGAACATGATGAGGCAAAGGAAGAGGTTGAGGAGTTAGGTTTAAAATTCAGCATAGCGGGCGAAGTCCATGATGATGAATTTGATATCGGCTATGTGGTATCGCAGAGGAATAAGGCAGGGGAAAAGGTGAAGCCGGGTTATACCATAGAGGTATTCATAAGCAAAGGTAGTAATTTGGTAGGGGTCCCCAACCTAACCAACCGAAATCGAGATGAAATAAGGAAAATTCTCAAGGAATATGATCTGGTAGAGGGTTTAGTAGATTATAAACATAGCGATACTGTAGAGGCAAATTTTATAATAAGTCAAAATCCTGAACCCCAATCTAGGGTTGAAAAGGGAACTAGAATAAATATAGTGGTAAGCCAGGGACCGGAAAAGAGATTAATCACAATGCCAAGGCTAGTAGGATTGACCGAAAAGGAAGCTAAGAATGCCATTGTTGCAAACAAATTGGTCTTGGGACAAATCACATCGCAACCCAATAATCAATATCCTAAGGGGATTGTAATATGGCAGAGCGTTGAACAAGGCAATCAACTTGAGCCCAATACCTCGGTCAATATACATGTGAGTAGTGGGCCGGAGGAAAAGCCGAAGCCCCAAAAACCAAAACCTGAGAAACCAAGGCCAGAGGAACCAGAGCCTGAAATACCTGACCCTGAACCAGACCCAACACCGGGAGGGCCTGAGGAATCTGGGGGAAATGGGGGATCGGATGATTAGGGAGATTCGCAATATATGTATTGTTATTGCATATGGGACTATTGTCTAATATCGGGGATGGGAGGCGATTATGTTAGAAGGTATTATTATAAAGGGAATAGGTGGGTTCTACTATGTAGATACGGTTGAGGGGGTGTATGAATGCAGGGCTAGGGGGATATTTAGGGAACAGAATATAACCCCCCTAATTGGAGATAGGGTATCGATCCGTCTGAGTGAGGAGGATGATACTGGCTATATAGAGAGGATCCATAACCGCAGATCGCAATTGCTAAGGCCATCGGTGGCAAATATTACCCAGGTTGTTATAGTTATGAGTATTAAAAAGCCAGATATTAATTATTGGCTATTGGATAGGTTTCTGGTGATGGCGGAATACGAGGGATTAGATGTCCATATATGTATAAATAAGATCGATCTGCATAACGGTGATACTATAGATATAATCGATAGCATATATAGTAAAATTGATTATAAGGTAATAAAAACCAGTAGCAAGACAGGAGAGGGCATATCTAATTTAAAGGATATCCTAGAGGATAACATAACCGTCTTTGCGGGGCCCTCTGGGGTTGGTAAATCATCACTATTAAATAGGATTGACCCTAAACTAAATTTAAAGACCGGGGATGTAAGTAGGAAAACGACCCGTGGGAGACATACTACTCGGCATGTGGAATTGATGGACCTAGGTGCCTACGGATATGTAGTGGATTCCCCAGGATTCAGTTCTTTAGATTTGGATTTTATTGAGGATGAGGTGGAGCTAGGCCAATATTTCAGGGAGATAGGTTACTGGAGCCAAAGATGTAGATTCATTGGATGTTTGCATCATAGGGAGCCTGGCTGTGAAGTTAAAAAACAGGTATTAGAGCAAAATATCAGCGATGTAAGATATCAGAACTACTTACAATTTCTTGAGGAGCTTAAAAATATTAGGAGGTATTGATGGATATGGTACAGATATCACCTTCCATTTTATCGGCGGATTTTGGAGATCTCAAAGGGGAGATATCCAAGTTAGAGGAGGGGAATGCAGATTATATACATCTAGATGTTATGGATGGCATCTATGTACCCAATATCACCTTTGGGCCCCCGGTAATAGAAAAGATAAGAAATATTACGGATATTCCTTTCGATGTCCACCTGATGATAGATAGGCCAGAACGGTATATCGAGGACTTTGTAGATGCCGGTGCCGATATTATAACTATCCATGAAGAGGCCACCATACATCTGCATAGGACGATAGAGGAAATTAAATCCCATGGGTTAAAAGTAGGGGTTGCATTGAATCCAGCTACTCCCCTGGATAATATAGAATATATATTGGATGATATAGATATGGTATTGATTATGACCGTCAACCCTGGATTTGGAGGTCAACACTTTATACCTTCTATGGCAAATAAGATCAGGACGATGCGACGGATAATAGATGATAGGGGGCTGGATATTCTGATAGAGGCGGACGGTGGAATTAAACTGGATAATGCTAGGGAGATAATAGATTGTGGTTTGGATATCATCGTCGTGGGATCGGGAATATTCGAATCGGATGATATCGCGGAACGAACAGAGATGTTTAGGGCATTATAAAAAGAAATGGATGATCAAATTGAGGGCTTTACTCGTATTGAATGGCGAAATTAAGGATTTGTGTACATTATCTCGACTTGGGGACGAAGCCGATTTCATACTATGTGCTGATGGGGGTGCTAACTATTGCTTCCAGGCCTCCCTATTACCCGATAGAATCATTGGAGATTTGGATTCTATATCCGGACAGGTATTTAAGGCAATGAAGCAAAATGGGATTCCAATCGAGCAATTCCCCACTAAAAAAGATGCGACAGATGCGGAACTATCCATTGATTATTTGATTGAAAGGGGGTTCAAATATATAACCATAGTTGGAGCCATGGGATCCAGGATGGATCATACCCTGGGAAATGTATTACTGCTGAATAAAATGCTTCAAAATAATATCAGTGGCAGGATAATGGATGATAATAATATCATATATCTAGTGGATAATGAATTGAAATTAGAAAAGGATGATGGGGTCTATATTTCATTAATACCCATTACCGACAATGGCGCTGTTGTTACATTAGAGGGTTTTGAATATGAATTGAATGAATCAAGAATAGATTTTGCTTCAACATTGGGCATAAGCAATAGAATAGTAGAAAAACAGGGACATATATTAGTGCATAGGGGACGATGTTTAATAATACTTTCGAGGGATTAAGGCTTAATTGGGGTTCTTAACCATAGGGTTAGGCACCCTTTTTATCATGTAACCAAATGGTGGGGATAGAATAGTATATATAAAAGCATATAATCCCTGGGAGGTGGAAATTATGAGACACCTTTTCTATAGATATAGATATAGGAAGATAATAGGAATTATATTGGGCATGGCGGGACTTTTTATAATAATGAGCGTAATACCAATTGTAGAATTTTTATTAATTATAATAGGTGGGATACTGATAGGGATCGGCTTAGTAATTCTAAAATAAAATAAGGCTTCCAGCTAATCAGATTTAGGAAGCCTTACTTTTTACAATGCCCTTTCAACGTATCCGGATCGAATACATCTCGTGCAGACCTTGATCCTTCTAGTACTGCCATCTACTATGGCCCTTACGCTTTTAATATTTGGGGACCATCCCCGTCGATTTTTTCTATTTGAAAAGCTTATTTTATTTCCATAAGTCTTTCCTTTTCCACATACTTCGCATTTTCTTGCCATTACGGGCACCTCCTTAGCAAATTTATGAAATGATAATTATATCATAGCCTATTCCACTTGCTGTAATATACACACTACATTCTAACATAGGCAATGGTAT
>JAAYRM010000112.1 GCA_012518745.1 Tissierellia bacterium | reverse complement strand
TACACCAAATTAGCCCAAATACCCATCCATAACAATAGTATTATATTGTTGAGAAATGTAGTATCCATCTTTGGTCCCAATATAAATTTGAGGAAATAGGGGTTTGAATCCCTATTTCCTCAAATTTATAATTATTCTCTTGTCTACTATTATCTGGCCTTTTCAAGCTCCTCTAGCAATTTATCATTTAATATCTTTATATGGGTTCCCTTCATACCCAACGATCTGGATTCTATTACACCCGCAGACTCGAATTTTCTGAGGGCATTGACTATTACGGATCTGGTAATTCCCACCCTATCCGCAATCTTGCTAGCAACTAATAGGCCCTCGTGTCCATCCAATTCATCAAATATATGCTCCATAGCCTCTAATTCTGAATACGATAAAGTGCCTATGGCCATCTGAACAACGGCTTTTTTCCTAGCCGCTTCTTCCATCTTTTCACTTTCGGATCTCAAAATCTCCATCCCTACTATGGTAGCGCTATATTCCGCCAATACCAAATCATCTTCCGTAAACTTTTCCCCGAAACGGGCTAGTACCAAAGTAGCCAACCTGGTCCCTCCGCTATTGATTGGAATTATGGTTACAACCTTATTGGGATAGTCGCACTCGGAAACCTGATCGAAAACACATTCCACGATTTCTTCCACATTTTCATTGGTTTCCATTACCTTTAGTAATTCATCATTATATCTTTTTGGAAATCTTTTCTCCCTTACTATTTCCGCCTGTATTATATCGCAATCAAAGCCAGTGGCTAATTCATATCCCAGCACCCTTCCTTTTTTACTAGCAATATATACATTGGCCTCTAATATATCACTGAGTATCTTGCTCAACTCTTGAAATGAAACAGGCCTTGAACCCGAACTCTGTAATGTTTTATTCAATCTTCTTGTCTTTTGTAATAGACTTTCAGCCATCCAAATCCTCCTTACTATAAGATGCAATTGGTACATCCCTTCCTACCTTTGCAACTAATCTATTTATTATATTTTTATAATCCCTATTCATGATCATTATAACGAATTCGGTTCTCCTCTATGACACCTATATAATAGAACTTTTAAAACCCATCCATTATACTTTCAGAATGTTTTGTAATATCATATATAGGTTACTATAATATCGATAAAATGTACAGTTATTTTACCTTTTCTCCTCCCTGACATATCCACAATCCTTATTGAAGCATTGTTTAATAATATTCTTCCTAGTCTGTTTTTTAACCATCAATCCATTACAATCCGGACACCTTTCCTCTATGGGCTCGTTCCATGATACAAAATTACAATCTGGAAAGTTATTACAACCATAGAATATTCTTCTCCTCTTACTCCTTCTTTTAACTATATCCCCACCGCAAAGGGGACACGGGATACCAAGTTTATGGACTATGGCTTTGGTATTCTTACATTCTGGATAACCCGGACATGCCAGAAATTTTCCGTATCTTCCATGCTTAATTACCATATTCTGACCACATTTCTCGCAGATCACATCTGTTACTTCATCTTCTATTACGATTTTCTCAATAGCTTCCTCTGCTTTCCCTAGGATCGTATCGAATTCTTTATAAAAATTGCCGACTATCAGTTGCCAAGGATACTCGCCCTCGGCAATCTTATCTAATCTCTCCTCTAAATCCGCAGTGAATTCCTCGTTTACAATTTCCTTAAAATGTTCTCCCAATAGATCATCCACTAGCATCCCGAGTTCGGTGGGTACAAGGGTTCGGTTATCAAGGTTTACATATTCCCTATTCAATATTGTAGAAATCGTAGGTGAGTACGTGCTAGGCCTGCCAATTCCCAGTTCTTCTAATGTCTTAATCAACGAGGCCTCTGTATACCTAGGGGGTGGTTGGGTAAAATGTTGCTTAGGTTGAATTTTATTTACCTTCACGCGCTCCCCTTTTATCAGATTTGGCATTTGTATATCTTTATCCCGATCATCTGTGTTACCATAGACCCTTAGAAATCCATCAAATTTCAATTGAGAACCTGAGGCCCTGAATATCTTATCATTGCAGAGTATATTGACAGAGATGGTATCGTATTGAGCTGGATTCATCTGCGAGCCTACAAATCTACGCCATATCAGGTCATATAGTTTAAATTGATCCGAGGTTAAGGAATCCTTTATAGCCTCGGGTTCCCTCAGTACCGACGTAGGCCTGATCGCCTCATGGGCATCCTGTGCTTCTTTCCTATCCTTGCCTCGATAATATCTACCGCCATTGCTATAAGCCTTGCCATAATTTTCAATTATATGTGCTTTCGCAACCCCTACTGCCTCCTCGGATACCCTAGTAGAATCCGTTCTAATATAGGTTATCAATCCAACCGTACCCTCTCCCTTGATATCTATCCCTTCATAAAGCTGTTGGGCCAACATCATAGACTTCCTCGTTGAGAACCTCAATCTACTAGAAGCATCCTGTTGTAGGGTACTCGTCGTATAGGGTGCATACGGATTTCTTCTTCTCTTACCCTTCTTAACCTCATCTATAATAAATTCATTATTGTCCAGCGAGGCCAATATCGCCTCAACATCATCCTTGCTACCGATTTTCACCTTTTTATCCTTATCATCTTCCCTAACGCCATAGAATTCCGATTCAAAAGCTATATTATCTTTCTCTAGCATAGCCTTTATACTCCAGTATTCCTCGGGTTTAAAGGCATCTATTTCCTTTTCCCTATCACAGATCAACTTTACGGTAACCGATTGAACCCGTCCCGCACTTAAACCCCTTCGTATCTTTCTCCATAGTAGCGGACTTATCTTATACCCAACTAACCTATCCAATATCCTTCTAGCTTGCTGAGAATCCACCAAGTTTTTATCTATGGTCCTTGGATGTTCTATAGCCTTTAATACGGCATTTTTGGTGATTTCATTGAACTCCACCCTTGCGGGTTCATTTTTTTCAATACCCAATATATGGGCCAGATGCCATGATATAGCCTCCCCTTCCCTATCCGGGTCGGTAGCTAAATAGATTTTATCAGATTTTTTAGCTTCCCTTCTCAATTCCTGCACTACTGGACCCTTTCCCCTAATTGTGATATATCTTGGTTCAAAATTATTCTCTATATCGATCCCCAATTTGCTCTTAGGTAAATCCCTTACATGTCCTACCGAGGCCTTCACCTTATAATTTTTGCCTAGAAATTTTCTAATGGTTTTCGCCTTTGCAGGAGACTCAACTATGACTAAGTTTTTTTGCAACAATTACACCTCCAAATATCCCTTGTTCAAACTAGGGTAAATGTATTTCCTGTTAATTCCTTGATTAATCCTTTCATCTCTAATGCGGTAAGAATGCTATAGACCGTGGATATATCCATACCGGTATTGAATACTATGCTATCGCAATGGATAGGTCCCTCCTCTATCAGTTTAAAAACCTGCATCTCCGGTTCACTTAATTCAATATTTTCTGCATCAATCTTCTTACACTTTGCTGCCTGCATCTGTAGATCATATATCTCTTCTATAACATCATCTATATCCATTACCAATTTAGCCCCATCCCCAATTAATTTATTGGTTCCCCTGCTAAAGATACTATTAATATTGCCTGGTAATGCAAAGACTTCCCTGCCCTGTTCCATAGCATGGTGTGCAGTTATTAATGAGCCACTCTTTTCCTTAGCTTCAACAACGATTACCCCCAGGGATAATCCACTTATAATTCTATTCCGTTGCGGAAAATTATAGGCTAGAGGAGATACCCCAAAGCAAAACTCCGTAACTATAGCACCATTTCCCGGAATATCCCTATATATATCCCTATTATTGCGTGGATAGATTATATCTAATCCATTCCCCAGCACCCCTATAGTTCTACCATTTTCCTTCAATGCCTTTCTATGCGCTATACCATCAATCCCCGTAGCAAGTCCACTAACTATTGTTACATCCAGGTTTACTAGCTCATTGACAAGCCTTTCGGTGGCCCATTTGCCATAATTGGTGGCCTTTCTCGAACCTACGATAGCAATGGAGAGGCTATCCTCTTCTAGGATTTGCCCCTTCCTGTATAAAACCTTAGGGCTATCGTATATATGCTTTAACATTTTCGGATAGTCCCTATCGAATATGGTTGTTACATCTGTGTTGGAAGCTTCTATATGATTGAATACTTCTTCTATCTTATCAATCCGACGGTTAGCGATTATCCTTTCCTTAGTTTTCGCATTTATACCTTTTAAACTGTATATGCTCTTAGTGGGGAGATTCCAAAGGTCAGTTAACTGGGGTACCTGCTCCATGATATTACCTATGCTCCTACTCCCTATATATAAACTACTTAACCATATTAATATACCTCTATTAGATATTCTATTCATACCAGACTACCCCCAGTATTTATTGTCTAAGCCCCTGTATCTAATCGCTTCCAAAATATGTTTCTCCAATATTATATCGGCATCATCTAGATCAGCTATTGTTCTGCTAACCTTTAAAATTTTATTATATGTTCTAGCACTGAATTTATATCTATTAAATGCAGTCTCGATTATCCGCCTTGCCCCATTATCAAGCCTACAGTATTTTTGGATGCTCTTTGAATTGATTTGGGAATTATTATATATCTTTTCCCCTCTATATCGTTCCAATTGTATCTGCCTAGCATTGTTAACCCTTTCCCTTATGGCAGCGGAGGTTTCCTCATTATCATTATCGCTCAATTCCTCATATTTAACTGGTAGTATCTCTATATGAATATCTATTCTATCCAATAATGGATTGCTGAGTTTGCCCAGATACCTATCTATGCTATTCTGTGAACAACTACATTCATGAAATGGATCACCTAGATAACCACATGGACATGGATTCATGCTAGCTATCATCATAAACTTCGCCGGATAGACCAATGTAGCATTCATCCTAGATATGGTTACCGTTCCATCCTCCAGGGGTTGTCTTAAAACCTCCAATACATTCTTTTTAAACTCAGGTATCTCATCTAGAAAAAGTACCCCATTATGGGCTAGGGATATCTCCCCAGGTTTAGGAATTCTGCCACCGCCCACTAATGCTACGGATGATGCGGTATGATGTGGGGCTCTGAATGGCCTCCCCTCAATTAGTACATCGCGGTTTAAAAGCCCTGCAATACTGTATATCTTGATCACCTCGATGGCCTCATTGAAGGATAGTTCTGGAAGGATAGTAGGTAATCTACGGGCGGCCATGGTTTTACCCGCCCCTGGTGGCCCAATAACCAATAGGTTGTGAAAGCCGGCTGCTGCCACCTCTAGGGCTCGTTTCAAACTTCTCTGCCCCTTTATATCGCTAAAATCAACATCGAATTCTCCATAATCCTGAAGAGGTAGTGGGTTCTTGTTTCTAAATGGCGGAATCGATATTTTTTTATTTAAATAATCGATAGCTTGTTCTAAGTTTTGTATTGGTATTATCTCGACATCCTTTACAATGCATGCCTCATCCTTATTGTCAAACGGTAGAATGCATCGCTTTATATTGGATTCACGCATAGATATTACCATGGGGAGCACACCCTCTATAGGGTTCAACCTACCATCCAATGACAGCTCTCCTATGAATGCAATATCCCTATAATTAAAATCCCCTACTACACCCATTGCCTGCATGATACCCAATGCGATTGCTAGATCCAATTGCGATCCTTCCTTTTTTAAATGGGCCGGTGCCAAATTAACGGTAATTCTGCTCAGGGGAAATTCAAATCCACTGTTCTTAATGGCAGTTCTGACCCTCTCCTTGGATTCCTTGATCGAAGCATCAGGCAATCCCACGATATTAAAGACTGGTAAACCTCTGGATAGATCCGTTTCTACCTCTATTATGTTTCCACTCAACCCCTGTAAGATACAGGTATTTAGTTTTGAATACATAGCAATCTCCCCCTATGGGGATACCCCTTTATCATTAATAGATGAATAATAAATCGTTTATCCCCGTATTGCTCAGAATGCATTCTCTATATGATTAACCTTGGTCCTATCTCCAAGATAGATCTCCATAATATCATACCTGATTTGATAATCTCTTAGGTCCCTATATTGTATATATAATAACGAGGTTTTTAGTATCCTATCCCGTTTCCTCCAATCGACCGCCTCATATGGATATCCAAAATCTAGATTGGTTCTCGCCTTTACCTCTATAAATATCAATACATCCGACATCATGGCGATTATATCTATTTCGCCCACCTTAGTCCTATAATTCCTATCCAATATCTTATATCCCCTCGATATAAGATATTTTGTGGCTATATCCTCACCCTTGATTCCCTTGGTTCTATTCTTTTTCATAATCACCATCTTTTTCCCTATCCAATAGATATACAAATGCGATTATCCTGGCAACTGCCTCATATAGCTCTGGTGTAATCTCCGCATCTATATCCAATCTATATAGATCCTCCACCAATTTCTTATCTTCATATATTGCAATTTCCTCTTGCTTGCCAACCTGTAACAACCTATCCGCTAGCTCACCCTGACCCTTGCCAATTATCCTAGGTGCCTCGTCTCGCTCCTTATAGCTCAGGGCCACGGCTTTCTTAATTGAATCTTTCCTATCTTCCATATAATCACACCTTAATATCTAGAGAATAAGTAGGTCTCTCGTTTACAATCAACGCATCTAGAACACTATAGTCATCCGCAGATATATACTCAATTTTTCCTACGTGATATCCAAGGGATTGAAGTATGCTCCTCAGCCATCCCTCCTTAGACTTAAAGAGATGATGATCCGATTCGTGCACATTGCTAAACCTGATATCTATCGATAGATCCATTAGCTGGCAGAAGATCTTGATATCCCCCAGTCTTAAGGTTCGTAGGTTGATAAAGATATTGAATCTATCTCCTACCCCATATCTGTTTTTTTTCTCTTTGAATAGTGTCAGTATTCCCCTAGGGTCTTTATTATCCATACCCAAGGGAATATGTATAAGGGAGAACCTACTATCTATTTCATCCATAAATTCCATCCTATTAGACAATTCTTCTATGCCCCGGCTTATATCCCTATCGTTTAGAAGATTATTTTGTCTGGCGATCTTTTTAATATCGGATAAGATCTGCTTTAATCCATTATTATCTCTTTCAGAAATCAAATCATAACTTCCACTATTAATATTACCCTTTTTGAACAAGTTTGTAAACTTTTTACCAAAGATTTTCTCCAAGGTTTTAAAATCTTCTGAAAATAGAAGGGGTTCTTCGGCCAATTCCAGTAGATATTTTATATTGTGCAGATGTGGTTCCATATCGGATTTTATTAGGAATCCAACTATTTGAATTAGGCGCGGTTCCAATTTATCCCCTAGTATGTTCATCCTCGATAGATATCGACCCACCATGGGGTTTGCACTATCTCCTTCCTCCATACCTATATTTTTTTCAATTATAAGGTTAGTAATATCTACCTTCCCCATATCCGTACTCTTCTTGTTCGAATCAAGCAGTCTAACGGTATCATCGGATCCCATATCTAAGAGCTCCTTTAATTTGTTGAATATCTTCAGCCCCTTGGTAATATTATCCTTATCCAACTTAACATTATATTTAATCAACATCTCTAGAATATCTATAGATGTTGAATCATATTCAATTCCAAATTCCGTCAATAGCTCCATAAAGGAATCAGCAATTATAGATATCGATTCCATATTTCTATCATGCCCCATATCAAATGAAATAGGTTTCAATTCAATCCTATTCGGCAGAAGTTTTTTAATCAAAAACTTTGCTGCCACCCCTTCATGAAGATCTATTGGTTCCCCCATATGAGCTCTAAATACACCTAAATCCTCGATCTCTATAAAAGCTATATCATCAATAGCCTTTATGATAATTCCTTCCAGGGTATCCCCCTCTTTAAGAAGTCCATAATTTACGTCCATATTCAATTGATTTAAAACCACGAGATCATTAACTTTCATAGATTCCTACCACCCCATGATTATCCTACAATATATTCTTCAGAAACGTCATCCTATGGATAGCGGAGGGCCCAATTCTTTTTAATGCTTCCCTATGTGTCTTTGTACCATACCCCTTATTCCTACCTATCCCATACCCGGGATATTCAATACCCCATGTTCTGCATAGTTCATCCCTGACCACCTTAGCTATGATAGATGCACAGGCTATACCATGACTTCTTACATCTCCCTTAATAATACTCATTTGGGGTATATCTATAGGGATTGTCTCCGCGTCCACCAATAGGTAATCTGGGATAACGGTATTGCCTGCCCCATCAATTAGATTCAATACAGCCTGTCTCATAGCAAGCCTTGTGCTCTCCTTAATATTTATATCGTCAATTGTTCTTGGATCCATTCTACCTATACCAATTGCAATGGCAGTCTTTTTGATTTCCCCATATAGCTCTTCTCTCTTTTTAGCGGATAGTTTCTTGGAATCGGTAGCCCCATCTACTACTATACCTTGCGGCATTATAATAGCACAGGCCAATACATCTCCCGCTAGGCAACCCCTCCCTACCTCATCTATGCATGCAATTAGTCTATATCCTTCATCATATATTTCATTCTCTATTTGTATCAATATACATCACGGCCTTCGGGCAATTCTAAGGTAATTCTTCCTATCAGACCCTTTCTGTACTCATCCAATATGATACCACTAGTTCTACTAAGGTCAACCCTGCCACCTTGAATTAAACAGCCTCTTTTCCTACCTATGATTTCTATAATTTCATAGGGGGATTTGTTTTCTATATCTATATCATATCTCTCCTGTAAGTATCTTTTGGATATATTTTTAATTCTGTCTATCAAGTTTAAGGCGAGATTTTCAATATCCAATATCTCATCCTTTATCGCCCCGGTAAAGGCAAGATTTAATCCAACTTCTTCATCCTGAAATTTCGGCCATAGGATTCCCGGGGTATCTAGAAGTTGCAAATTCCCTTTGACGTTAATCCATTGGTTGGCCCTAGTAATGCCCGGTTTATTCCCCGTCCTTGCACCCTTCCTCCTGGATAAATTATTGATTAGAGTGGATTTGCCCACATTTGGTATCCCGATTATTATAGCCCGCATAGACCTATTTTCACTTCCGCCAGATCCGGATCGTTCTGTCTTCTTCCCCACGAGTCGATTGGATAATTTAACTATATCGTCAATACCTCTATTTCCCGTACTATCAACGATTACAGCCCTATATCCCTGTTTCTGAAAATAATTTCGCCATATGATATTAGCTTCTTCATCGGCCAGATCGGATTTGTTCATTATAATTATTTTAGGTTTACCGCCGAGTATATTATCGATTTCGGGATTTCTGCTACTCCGAGGTATTCTGGAATCTATTACCTCATATGCTATGTCCACTAAGGCTAGATTCTTCATTATGGATTCCATTGCCTTTTTCATATGACCCGGATACCAATTGATATTCATATTATTCACCCACTCATCTGATATCTTTATATTTAACCATACCATTGTATAAATAAAATAGGGACTATAATAGTCCCAATACTTTAGTAAATCTTCTTTTCCTTTACCCTTGACGCTCTTCCTTGCCTATCCCTTAGATAATAGAGTTTAGATCTTCTAGCGCTTCCTCGTCTAGTAATTACAAGTTTTTCGATTTTTGGAGAATGTAAAGGGAATGTTCTTTCCACACCAA
Source organism: Tissierellia bacterium (assembly GCA_012518745.1). Classification (GTDB taxonomy): domain Bacteria; phylum Bacillota; class Clostridia; order Tissierellales; family Tepidimicrobiaceae; genus DUNJ01. The sequence goes on along the minus strand of JAAYRM010000112.1, from coordinate 7,652 downwards.
CTCCATAGGACAACCTTCTTACAGTAAATGTTCCCCTTGCGCCCTTACCTTGCTTCTTGATAACGGTCCCCTCAAAAACCTGAATCCTTTCCCGAGTTCCCTCTTTGATTTTATAGTGCACTTGAACAGTATCACCTACGTTAAAACCAGGCAGATCATCCCTAGTTTGCTCATCTTCCAAAATTTTAATTATATTCACTGTTCAAAACCTCCCTTCCCAATAGACGTTCATGCCAATAGCAGAGGACCGTCCCTAGTTCCATACGTTCAGTATTATAGCATATCCATTTATGAAATACAACTACTCTTCTTTCTCAAGTTCCCGCATTATCCGGCTGAGCATATCAGCCTCTTCTTCAGCTAGGTCAATTCCCTCTAACAGATCCGGTCTCTTGATATATGTGTTCTTAAGTGCAGAATACTTTCTCCATTTGGCAATCCTTCCATGATCACCCGATAGAAGTACCTCAGGTACATTGAATCCCTTAAAGCTACGTGGCCTCGTATATTGATTATGTTCCAGGATCCCATCATAATGCGATTCATCAATATATGATTCTTCGCTTGCCAATGTGCCTGGGAGCAACCTTATAACGGATTCTATTAGGACTAAGGCAGGAATCTCCCCACCGGTCAATACATAATCACCTATAGATACCTCCATGTCGACAAGATTATCGACCACCCTGCTATCTACCCCTTCATAGTGACCGCATAGGAGGATTAAATGTTCTTTCTCGGATAATGCATTTGCCAACTGTTGATCGTGGGTTCTACCCTGAGGTGATAGGTATATTACCACAGAATCCTCGGTTCTGATGCTAGATATCGCCCTATCGATGGGTTCCGGCCGCATTACCATGCCAGGCCCTCCACCAAAGGGATAATCGTCAACACGTTTATGCTTATCATGGGAAAAATCCCTGATGTTTATTGTATTAAGTGATAGTATATCCTGTTCAATAGCTCGACTGATAATGCTCCACCGTCGAAAAACATCAAATAATTCCGGGAATAGTGTCAGTACATCGATTTTCATCCTATCATTCCTTCGATTGGATCTATTACTATCCGCCTATTATCTATATCAATTGAAATAATAAATTCCTTGACCGCCGGAATCATGTATTCCTGATCCATTTCATCATTCCTCACGACATATACATCATTGCCGGTGGATTGTATAACCTGCGATACCATGCCTACTCTTTTACCTTCCACCGTATAGACAATAGCACCTATTATATCGAATAAAAAAAATCGATCTTCTGGTAGGATTACCCTATCCTGTGAATCTATATATAGATACTCCCCCTTATATGGTAATACATCATCAATATTATCGAATTCCTCAAATTTCAGTAATACCATATTCTTATGATACCTAGCCCCTTCTACTATAACCCTTCTCCTATCATGCCCTAGGTATACGATTTGTAGATCATTGAATCTATATCTATCATCGGTTAGCGGATAAATTGTAACCTCACCCTTAATTCCATGAGTATTTATAATCTTTCCAACTTGAATATAGTCCATTCCATCACCAACTAAGTAATGATAGGGGGATCCTACGATGAGCACCCTCCCTATTGAATAATTTCTACGACTACCCGCTTGTTTTCCTTAATAGCGGCAGCCTTAACCACCGTTCTAATTGCCTTTGCGATTCTGCCCTGTTTCCCAATAACCTTCCCCATATCCTCCTCAGCTACTTTTAACTCGATTATTACGGATTGGCTTCCCTCTATCTCCTTAACCTGAACATCATTGGGATTATCAACAAGTGCCTTGGCTATTATTTCCACTAATTCGCCCACCTTAAGCCACCTCCTAGAAACTATTCCTCCACATCATTCCCTTCGGGTTTATCGTAGATGCCATTATCCCTGAATAGCCTATCAACGGTATCAGTTGGTTTAGCCCCATCCTGTAACCATTTGTTGGCCTTCTCATCATCTATTTTAACCGTTTTAGGTTCAGTTAATGGATTGTAATATCCTATCTCTTCTATGAACCTACCATCCCTAGGAGAACGGGAATCAGCAACTATAATTCTGTAAAAGGGATTCTTTTTAGCCCCCATCCTCCTCAGTCTAATTTTAACCGCCATATGTCTCACCTCCTTTGCAATTGATCATGATCTCTATTTAAAAGAATGGAAATCCCATATTTCCCCTCTTCTTCATAGTCTTACCCATATCAGAAAAACTTTTCATCATTTTTTTCGACTCTTTGAACTGTCTCAGTAATCTATTCACATCCTGAACTTTGGTTCCGCTACCCCTTGCAATTCTTTTCCTTCTACTACTATTGATAATTGAAGGTTGCTCCCTTTCCTTTGGAGTCATCGATTCTATAATCCCCCGCACTTTAACAATATCCTTTTCATTGACATCCAAACCTTTCAACGCCTTGGAGCTCACACCGGGTAACATTCCCAATATCTCATCCAAGGGACCTAAGTTCTGCATCTGATCTAATTGATCCAGAAAATCATCTAGAGTAAATTGTTGAGAGCGAATTTTTTTCTCCAACTCCATAGCCTTCTGCTCATCGATAGAAGATTGGGCCCTTTCAATTAGACTTAGCACATCTCCCATTCCAAGTATCCTGGATGCCATCCTATCCGGATGAAAAGGCTCCAGTTGATCCAGCTTTTCGCCCATTCCTACGAATTTAATCGGTTTTTGCGTAACAGCTCTGATGGATAATGCTGCCCCACCCCTAGAATCTCCATCTAGTTTTGTAAGTACAATCCCCGTAATCTCTAGTTTTGCATTAAATGTCTGTGCCACGTTTACAGCATCCTGTCCGGTCATCGCATCTACAACTAGGAGGATTTCATCTGGATTTACGGATTCATCGATATCCTGCAATTCTCCCATTAATTCTTCGTCGATATGAAGTCTACCAGCGGTATCTATAATTACGCAATCATAATTATGCCTCTTAGCATGTTCAACAGCAGCCCTTGCTATATGGTTAGGACTATTTTGGTCCCCCATGGTGAATACTGGTACATCCACCTGCTCCGCCACCACCTCTAGTTGCTGAATAGCCGCAGGTCTATAGATATCGCAGGCGACCAATAAGGGCCTTTTATTTTGCTTCTTAAGATTATAGGCCAATTTCCCCGATGTGGTAGTTTTTCCAGCCCCTTGTAGCCCGCACATTAGAATTATTGTTGGTGGCTTCGACGAGAATTCGATCTTCGATTCCCCCTCCCCCATCAACATGGTAAGCTCTTCATTTACAATCTTAACCACCTGTTGGCCGGGGGTAAGGCTTTCCATGACTTCTAACCCAATGGCTCTATCCTTTATGGCCTTTATAAAATCCTTTACAACCTTGAAATTAACATCGGCCTCCAAGAGAGCCAACCTGATCTCGCGCATTGCTGTATTCACATCTTTTTCTGACAGCTTTCCCTTTCCTCTTAACTTAGACAATGCATTTTGCAGTTTTTCAGATAAATTTTCAAGTATCATCAATATCCGCCCTCCTGGCTATCATCCATTATCTCCCCCAAAACTATCCTTAACCTCTTAACCTCTTCGAGTATTTTCCTATTCTCCATACGCTGCCCTTCTTCTTCTATCTCATCCGTAATTTGATATATCTTCTCTATTTCATCTATATTATGTTTAAATTTATTCACTAGACCAAGTATATCCTCGTATTCAAAGAGCTTATTCTCTGCTCTTTTCAGGGTATCATATACCCCCTGACGGCTTATATTCAATTCCTCCCCTATTTCAGATAGGGAAAGATCATGCATATAATATAATTCAATGGCAATATACTGCCTATCGCTTAATAATTTCCCATAGAAATCGAATAGAATATTGATTTTCACTAGTCTATTGATCATCCCATCACCAATTCAAATAGTACTGTCAAGGTCCTTCCTTGACAGTACTATATTAGTACAGAATTATCGTATTGTCAATGAAAATAATTTTATTTCCACGATTATAGCGAAATCTTCTAAATCATAGATTACCCGAATATGGCATCAACAAAATCATCTATATCAAATCGCTGCAGATCATCTACTCGTTCGCCTACTCCAATAAATTTTATAGGTATCCCCAATTCCGTCTGAAGGGCGATTGCTACTCCACCCTTTGCAGTCCCGTCCAATTTGGTCAAAACAATTCCAGATACATTGCAGGCCTCTTTAAATACCTGTGCTTGAGCAATGGCATTCTGTCCCGTAGTTGCATCAAGAACTAGCAGGATTTCTTTTTGTGCATCCGCATATTCCCTATCTATAACGCGGGAAATCTTATTCAATTCATCCATTAGATTCTTTTTATTGTGAAGTCTCCCAGCCGTATCGCAGATTAGCACATCACAATCGCGTGCCCTTGAGGCTTGAATGCCATCGAATATTACTGCTGCTGGATCCGCGCCTTCACTATGAGCCACCAATTCTACCTCTACCCTTTTACTCCATTCGCTAAGTTGCTCTATAGCACCCGCTCTGAATGTGTCGCCCGCAGCCAATATAACTCTTTTCCCCTCATGTTTTAGGCCGTAGGCCAATTTGGCTATAGTAGTAGTTTTGCCAACGCCATTGGCCCCTACAACCAAAATTACGGCCGGTGGGGGATCTATTTCTAGGGTATTATTCAAACCGGATTGCCTCATAGCATCTTTTATTTCATCTTCTAAGGCTATTTTAATATCCCGTGGCTCTATTATCCTCTCCTCTTTAATCCTATCCTTCAAATTATCGATAATATCCATTGTGGTCCCTACTCCCACATCGGCGGTCACCAATATCTCCTCTAGATCATCATATAATTCCTCATCTATACGTGAATATGATCCTAAAATACCATCCACCTTTGCGGCCAAGCCCTTCCTCGTCTTATCCAACCCGGCCCTAAGTTTTTCAAATAATCCCCCATCGGGATTATCTACCTCCTCCTTCTTGCGTCCAAATAGATCCTTAAACATATTCCAATCCTCCTAACTTGCCAATTCATCTAAATCATCGGTTAGTTTAACCGATACTATCTTGCTTATGCCTTCCTCTTCCATCGTTACCCCATAGAGAACATCTGCAATTTCCATAGTACCTTTCCTATGGGTAATCATGATGAACTGTATATCGTCGGATAGGGTTTTGAGATAGTTTGTATACCTATTTATATTGCTTTCATCTAATGCCGCATCGATTTCATCTAACACACAGAATGGAGCAGGCTTTACCTGGAAGATTGCAAATAATAAAGCCACAGCCGTCAACGCCTTCTCCCCACCTGAAAGCAATGATAAATTCTGTAGTTTTTTGCCCGGTGGCTGTGCTTCAATCTCTATTCCGCAGGTCAATATATTCTGTTCATCCTCTAAGACAAGATTAGCCCTACCGCCATCAAATAGTATAGAAAATACCTCGTTAAAATTCTTGGCTATCCTATCAAAACTGGATACAAATTGTATCTTCATCCTATCCTCCATATCCAATATAACCCCTTGTAGATCCTGCTTAGCTGATATCAGGTCATCATACTGTCCATTCATAAATTCTAGTCTATTTGAAATATTATCATACTCCGCTATGGAGTTTAGATTTACCGATCCTAGGTTTTTAATCCTTCTTTTTAGCGTTTTCACCTCACCATATGCATCCTCTAAATCGTCTAACTGGATCAATAATTCCAGAGCCCCTTCATATTCCAGCTCGTAGTTCTCCATCAACCTCTCCATCAATCCCTGCAACCGAACTTCATATCTAGCCTTTTTGATATTCCAATCATTCCTCTTCTCCTCTAGAATCCTATGCTTTTCATTTATTTCATTTAGTTCCAACTGCTGTTGATAGAGCTCATCCATCAAATCATCTTTCCGAACTCTTAGCGATTTAATATTCTTTTCCTTATCCTCTAATAACCGGCTTGTTTTCTCCATATCCTCCTTAATTGCCAGAATCCTCTGTCCCATATCCTTAATCGCTTCCTCAACTTGTACATATTCATCCTGTTTCGATTCCCTTAGCTGCGTCTTCGCTTTTAAATTTTCATGCAGTTTTCCCAGTTCGTTCTCCTTGGTCCCTAATCTATCCTCCAACAGGCTTACCTCAATCTGCATATCCGTTGCTTTCCTTGCAAGCTCTTCCCTCAACTGTCGCTCCCGTTCAAATTCTAGCATAAATTGCTCTATGGTTTTCTTGGTGAGCCCACTATCTACCTCTAAGGTTTCTATCTCCCTCTTCAAAATTTCCCTAGTATTTTGTATATTTCCTAGCTCTAGGTTCAATCCCTCAACTTCATCCCCATACTTCTCAATGGATTCCGAATATCCCCTCAGCCTCTCTGCATGCTTTTCTGCCTCGTTTTCCAATTTTATAGCTTCGATACTTACTTTCTGTAATCCTTCTTCATATGAGTTCAGTTTTTCCTGATTCTTCTCCATTTTTACTTCCAATGCCACTTTCTGTTCCTCTAATTCCCGTTGTGTCCCAGATAAACGATTGATCCTCTTCTCTAAATCCCCGATCCTATGCTTTCTATTTAATAGGGTTCCTCCGATCTTAGGAAGACTTCCACCGGTCATTGCTCCACCCGGATTTATTATATCCCCTCCTAGGGTTACTATTCTATATGAATAATCAAACCGCTTTGCAGCTGATACAGCATAGTCCAGGTCCTCTACAATTATAATTCTACCCAGAAGGTACCCTATGATGCCGGAGAACTTGGTATCATAGTCGACCAACTCCGACCCCAGCCCTAAAATACCATACCTCTTTCTATCTTCCTGAGCTATATATATAGATCTATCCTTTATAATGGATAATGGTAGGAAAGTAACCCTACCTAGCCCCCTATTCCTTAAGAAAGAAATTATAAATTTTGCATCGCGCTCATTCCATGTTACGACATTCTGTAGGCTACCCCCTAGCGCAATATCTATGGCCCTTTCGTATTTCGCATCTACTTTCAATAGATCTGCCACTATCCCAACCAATCGTTTTTTAAGTTCCCCATCCTTCTCACAGGCTAGCATTAGGTTTTTAACGCTTCTATAATACCCTTCGTAGGCTTCTTGCATATTCTTAAGCAGGCCATAGTTAGATATATTTCCCTGCAATTCCGCCTTGTTTTTATTTATTTTCTCATATAATCTATTCAATTCGAGCTTGTCCTCATTATCCTTTAGTTTGAGATCTGATAATAACCTATTGTATTTAATAATCCTATCTTCTTCTTTGCATTTCATCAATTCTATATCCCTTAATAGGTCAATGCCCGCATCCTTTTCATCTTCTAGGATATGTATCTGTTTCTTTATTTCAGCAATTCTTTTATTGATATTGTTTTCAAAGCTTTCTATGCCATTAATCTGTCCCTTTTTATCCGTAATTCTGTTCAGCAGTTCCATAGATTGCTCCCTAGCCACTTCAATGGCGTTTTGTTTCGATTGTACTGTGGAATCCATTTCACTTAATCGAATTTCGTAGCTAGCAAGCTCATCTCGTAGAACTTTTAGCCGCATTTCCATATCCCTATGCTGCTCTAACATAGAGCCATCTGCGTCTCCTAAATCTATCAATTCTTTTTCTAGATCCTTCACCTCTGTTTTCAACCTATCGATATCTTTAATATGGAATTTTTTCTGTTCCTTCAAAAGAGCTAAAT
>JAAYRM010000014.1 GCA_012518745.1 Tissierellia bacterium | reverse complement strand
TCTTTTTTCATTCCGATTGCAACTATTAAGGCATTTATTAAGCTCATAGGTGCAACTAAGGAATCAACAAAGGATAGCATGCTGCTATTGGCAATAAGCATAACATCCGCATATTTTGCGGTGGGAGATACTAGGCTATCGGTAATACCTATAATTCTACACCCCTTGCCACGGCCATAATCGAAGGCCTCCAAGGTACGATTTGAATACCTAGGATAGCTTATTCCTATGATCACATCTCTATCGGTGGCCTTCAGCAGCTGTTCGAATATATCATTTGGGCCGGATTTGATAATTTTTACATTATCTAATAGAAATTTTAAATAGAACCCCAAATAACCTGCTAGAAAGGATGAACTACGAAGACCTAGTATATATATATTATCAGCCTCTAAGATCATCTTTACGGCTTTTTGAAATGCATCATAATCTATATCATCTATAGTCTTTTCAATATTATCTATATCCCTTTTAATTACCTGTTTTAATACATTTTTATAATCAGTAAAGTCCCTGCTTAATGATATTCTCTGTACTGTGGTTAGTTTGTTTTTCACAACTTCTTGCAATTGTTTTTGCAATTCTCTATATCCATCGAAACCTAAGGCATCGGCAAATCGAACTACGGTAGATTCACTAACCCCTACGGACCTGCCCAAAGCGGCAGCTGTCATGAAGGCAGCCTTATCATAATCCTCCATGATAAATTGCGCTATTAATTTATGTCCCTTGCTCAATACATTGAACTGTTCCTGAATAATTTTTAGCAGATCAATATATTCTCCCATCCATATCATCCTTATAATTCTATATTCACCTTAGAAATTTCGTATAATATCTATAATTTCTCTACCCCATAGAGTACCGGTGGGTTATTCCTTTGATTTATAAAATCAAATCTTAATACATTAAATCTCTTCTGATCCAAAGACATTAGGTATTCCTCAACCCTTTGCCTCTCTATTTCTCCACCCTCATGTCCCGTATAGCATGTTACCAATAGCAGACCGTTATTGTATAGTAGAGTCAATGTCTGAGCAATACTTTCTAGAGTTGTGTCGGGGATGGTGGTAATTTTCTTATCCCCCCCTGGTAGATAACCTAGGTTATAGATTGCTAGATGAAGCCTGTCCTCAACATGCTTTCCTATGTTTTCATGGCCACTATTAATCAATATTACCCTTTGTTCCAATCCATGTTCCATTAATTTATTCTGGGTCCTATCAATGGCAACTGACTGTATATCGAAGCCATAGACTCTTCCACCTTTACCCACCATTCTTGCCAATAAAAGGGTATCATGGCCATTACCCACAGTGCAATCCGCAACTATATACCCCTCTTTAACAAAATGAGATATTATATTTCTAGTTAGTGCCACTGAATTTTTAAGATACCTATACCCCATCACAATCACCACAGCAATTCCCATAGAAAAAGCTGGGAATATTTAAATGCAACTCGTACCTGGCCATATCCTCTATGTGATTATCCCTAAATCCTTTTTGAATTAGATAGGCATCGCAATGTGGATAGAATATATCGTATATACCCAGATTGTTCAGTTTTAATAATAGGGATCGCAATATAGCATCTCCTAAATCCATGCCTCTAGATCCCCGTTCTATCACTATGTATTCCAGAACAGCATAACTGGGTTCTAATAAGGCCTTGCCGGCTCCTATTATGGTTTCATCATCTTTCAGTGTATATACTATACCATCATATAGTTCATCCTCGATACCTTCCCTAGCGAGGATGAGCTCTACATCATTATATTCGTCATCATTGATCTGGCTTAATTCAATCATGGTGGATTCCCCCATATTTTCTATATTGAATCGGCTATAGCATATAGGACCATAGACCGTAACACTAAAGACAATTGTAATGTTAAAGTCGACTTAGATAGCCTACCTCATCCTTAGTTAAATAGCGCCATTTCCCAATGGGCAAATCATCTAGAGCCAACCCGGAGATAGATATCCTCTTTAATTCTATCACAGGGTGACCAATATATTTGCACATCTTTCGCACCTGCCTATTTCTACCTTCATGAATGGCTATTTCTAACAACGATGAATCCTTATATCTTTTAAGAACCTTAACATAGGCCCTGGCCGTCACACGACCATCAATTTTTAATCCCTTTCGGAATTTCATCAGCTTGCTATTATTAGGGATGCCTCTGACAACTGCCTCATATACCTTGGTTATTTCATATCTGGGATGGGTTAGTCTATGGGCAAGGTATCCATCATTGGTGAGCAATAACAAGCCGGAAGTGTCCTGATCCAATCGTCCCACTGGGAAAATTCGCTCTTCTACTCCCCTTATTAAGTCTAGGACAATTTTCTGATCATGTTTGTTTTTCATAGTGGTTACATATCCTACTGGTTTATTTAACATTATATAGATCTTATGTCTTTCCATCTTTATTACCCTATTATCCACATGGACAATATCCCTATCCGGATCTACTTTTACACCAAGTCTATCCACGATCTGATTATTAACCATTACTCGGCCAGCCAAGATTATGGATTCAGATTTTCTTCTAGAAGCTATCCCGGATTTAGCCATATAGTGTTGTAATCTCATTGCTTATCCCCCTATACCTACATATATTTTAGCATATATAGGTAATATTACAAAGCTATTTATATATCCTGGATTAAAACTATTATGGCATTAATCTTTAATCCTTTCAATCATTCGTCTTATATATCCTAACCGCTTAACATTTTCGACAGCTATTATATTTCCAATATGAATAATTTTACTATCTAAAAAAACCGTTATCTCTCCTATAGGTTCACCTTTCCTTATCGGTGCTTCGATGATTTGGGGCAAATTGATATCGATTCTAATAGCCTCCAACTCATCCTCCCTGAGCGGATAAAGAAAGGATTGCTCCACTATTGCGGCAGTGGAATCTTTATTTCCGCTAGATACGTTGATATTTCTTATATACTGATCCTGATCGACTATTACATAGTTGTTGAAATTTTCAAATCCGTAATTCATCAACCTATAGGAGTCTTCGAACCAATTCCTATCATTTAAAACAACAGCTATCAACTGGGTGCCATACCGAGTTGCACTTGATACAAGACACCTACCAGCTCTTTGCGTATATCCCGTTTTGACCCCATCGCCCCCCTCGTATTCCCATAGGGTTTTGTTCTTATTGTAGAATAGATTATTTTTTGTCCTGGTGGCCTGCCAAGATCTAGTGCTGGTTATCTTCTTAAAATCATCGATATTCATTGCTGTTCTAGTGATCAATGCCATATCATACGCAGTTGAATAATGGTTATCATCATGAAGCCCGTGGGGGTTCATAAAATGGGTATTATTAGCACCAATCTGGCGAGCCTTCTCGTTCATAAGGGTGTTGAAATTTTGCTGGGTCTTTCCAATATGTTTAGCTATGGCCACCGAGGAATCATTACCCGATCTTAACATCAATCCATATAAAAGATCCTCCAATGATAGGACCTCGTCCTCAGATAGGTATATGCTAGAACCCTCTATTCCTACGGAATCACTTCCTATATGCACCCTATCGCCCAGATTTCCCTTTTCCAAGGCAACCAATGCTGTCATTATTTTAGTGGTACTAGCCATTGGTAACCTGATATGGGGATTATATTCCAATAATACTCTCCCAGATTGAGTATGCATCAGTACAGCTGACTGCGCGCTGATATCTGGTTTTGCACAGTATGAAAAATGAGCCATAGAAAAAATGATGATCAAGGTAGTTATAAGTACTTTTCTTTTCAACTATACCCCTCCACCTGTACTACATAATAGAAGCAGAATTTATCTGCTTCGTATTTTAATCAGTATATATATTCTCTTCCTCCTCCATAGATTTATCCGAGCACATACTTCCGTCATCTTTAATGCATTTCTGTATATTGTCGCAAATCTTGCCCATAAAATCGAACAAACTGCTCAATGCCGTATTGCCTTCATCCACGGTCATCAATTTGATCTGATTATTTCCTACAACTATAAATCCGACGGGCTGTACCGATACCCCTGCACCACTACCTCCCCCAAAAGGCAATTTTTCATCTGATGTGGGAAGATCTTCAAAATCGCCTTTATTAAATTCACTACCGCCTGCCGCAAAGCCGAAGGATATCTTTGATACCGGGATGATTACTAAGCCATCGGGTGATTGTACTGGATCCCCGATTATGGTATTTACATCCACCATCTCCTTGAGGCTATTCATTGTAGTTTTCATCAAGCCTTCTATTGGATGTTCTGTCAATCCTATCACCACCTCTATATATTTTGAATATCCAAAACCATATAATTATAATATAAACCAATCTGATTTCAAATATGCAATGAAGCTCAATATTCAATTTATATCCGTTGAAAATGGGCATTATATTGAGGTCGACATTATCGATTGTTTTATCCCTCAATATAATGTTTAGAATCTGTGTCTTAAAACCCCATAAGGTACCATAAATAATGCTTGTTAAAGCTGCATCATTTAGGCCGATTTCTGTCTTCCAAACGATCTCCCTAAACCGGAATTTATTCCATGTATATCGTATAACCTTTCTATTTTTGTTCCGCAATATCTTCGTAATATCAAACTTAGATTTTGTCCTAGATTCGGAGTGATCGGTTTTAGATTTAAAGAGTCTATTCAAAAATAATGGTGATACATTGAAATCTATAAGCCCATCAATGCACGTGAATTGGAGCTCTAGGATTATAGGATAGAAGAATATAATCCATATTATGATTGATATCATAAGTAATAAGTAAACGATTGCCATAGCTTATCATTATCGCAAAAATTCTACCATTCGATAATGATCCCACCCCCAATATCTTCAATGTATTTGCCCTGCATACATATTTATTAATTGTCGTAGATTTTACCTACTATTGATTATCTTTCCATAAAAAAAGAATAATACACATTGTATTATCCTTCTATCGCCTATTCGGTTATTCGGTCACCTTCAAATCCTCGGCAGGTGGCAAATCATCCAAATCGGTCAATCCAAAATATCTTAGGAATTCTATCGTGGTCCCATATATAATTGGGCGCCCCAATCGTTCCAATCTGCCCTGTATTTTGATCAGATCCCTATCCAATAGGGTTTGTATGGCTGCGTCACTTCTAACCCCTCTAATCGCCTCCACCTCATTTCTAGTTATGGGTTGTTTATATGCAATTATGGACAAGGTTTCTAATGCAGCATTGGAAAGATTCCTCGTTCGCCCATGGCTGGATAGCTCCCTAAGCCATTTATCATATTCTGGCCTCGTACATAGCTGATATCTATCCTCCATCCTGACGATCTTTAGTCCCCTATTTTCAAGATTAAATTCTTCCATCATAGTATCCAATATTATCTTTGTTCTCCTCTGTTTAATCTTTAAAATATCAGCAATATCTTTTAGACTCAGAGGTTCACCCCATACAAATAGAAGAGATTCTATAATTGCCTTTGCCTTAATATCATCCATCAATTATCACCCTTCCCGGCTTGTCCTATATATCAGTATGTCTGAAAAATCAGATTCCTGTTTTACCGTTACGGTATTGATCCTGATTAGCTCTAATAGGGATAGAAAAATGACAATTATTTCTGTGCGATCGGGATCTTCGGTAAATAGGTTACTGAATTTTATTGTGCCACGCTCCTGGAGTAGATCCTTTATTCTCTGCATGCATTCCTCTAGGGTATATCTTTCCCTTATAATTTCATCCATATAAATAGACTCCTCAACAAGGCGGGCCTTTATCAATATATTATTAAAGGCTGATACGAGTTTATCTAGATCCATCTCTTCAAGATCTTCCTTCTGATCAAGATAATATGATAGATCCTCTTGGGGCTTAAAATGGACCTTATACTGATCCTCTTCAAGCCGTTTCAAGGTTTTAGAAGCATGCTTATACCTTCGGTATTCTATTAATTTTCTAACCAATTCTAGCCTTGGATCTATATCATCTATATCTGATGAGGAGCCGGTATCATCAGCTACTTCCTGGGGTAGGAGCATCTTTGACTTTATTTCTAATAGAGTCGCAGCCATAAGTAGGAATTCGCCCGTCACCTCTAAATCCATTTCATCCATTTTGGTTATGTGTTCAATATATTGTTCTGTTATTTCGTTAATATTGATATCATAGATATCAATTTCGGCTTGATCAATTAAATGCATTAATAGATCCATAGGACCCTCGAAGGATTCTAATATTATATTATAATCCATATCTAAACCTCGGTTTCAATTAATTATTTTTATTAAAAGACTCAAATTCAAACGAATTAAAGGACCTAATATATTATCTATAGTATTTGTTATTATTAGGAAAATAAGAATTAAGTATAGATATCTTTCGTATCTATAAAACATATATTCATATTTAGCGGGTAATAAACTAGCTAAAATTTTAGAACCATCTAATGGGGGGAAAGGTAGTAAATTGAAGGTTCCTAGCATAATATTATACCATAACATGATCATAAGTATATTATATATTATTCTATTGGTTATGATTCCAGATGTCATTATAAATCCAAGTATTAATGCAAGTATCATATTGGAGAACGGGCCCGCCAAGGAGACCAATATAATACCTCTTCTTCTATCCTTAAAATTATTTGAATTAATGGGAACGGGCTTAGCCCAACCGAATTTGAATATTAGAAGAAAAATAAATCCAGTTAAATCGATATGTTTTAAGGGATTAGGGGATAATCTTCCAGCACGTAATGCCGTATCGTCCCCCAATAGATATGCAGCATAGCCATGGGAGATTTCATGTACTATTATTGCGACTAATAGACCAGGCAAATTCCATATAAAATCATGGTTCATAGATATCCCCCTTCTAATCCAACTGGGTATAATCCTGAACTTTAAATCAAGATTATACCCAGATACAGTGTATATCTATTATATCAGGTATGAAAATTATATCAATTGCATCAATCGATAACCGGCTACACCCTGTCAACTGTTTAGGAAATTTCTGAAGGTCTTTTTAAACATCTGTATCAAATTGGTCTTGCCGACCTCTACCTTGGAGACCAAATTGATTTTATCTATCTCTTTTCCATCCACCCTTATTATCATATAGCCAATCTCTTCTCCCCGTTTTATAGGGCCATGAACATGGTTCGGAAGGACTATCTCCTTCTCTAATTTCTTTTCTACCCCTTTGGGTAGTAGTATATGGCCATCCTCCTCTAAGACCACCTCAATCCCCTCTATGTCTCCCTTATATACATCAACCTTTCCAACAGAATCGCCTTTTCTTCCGATAGTTATAGAATCATAATTTGCGAATCCATAATCCAATAACTTCATACCCTCATCAAATCGTATTTTAGATGTCTCACAACCCATTACTACGGCTATCAATTGCATATTTTCCTTCCGGGCAGATGCAGATAGGCAAAATCCCGCCTCATTGGTGGAACCAGTCTTTATGCCCGTAGCACCTTCATATTCTTTTACCAATCTATTTGTATTCACCAGGCTCTGCACCTTATCTTTTTTCTTACCAACCATCATTTCATCCATATATGTGGTTAACCAGCCATGGATCTGATCATGCTTTAGGAGTTCTATCGACATTAACCCAACATCATATGCGGATACATAATGATTTTCATGTGGCAATCCGGTGGAATTGACAAAATTAGTATCCTTCATATTCAATTCCTTCGCCCTTTCATTCATCGCCTTGGCAAAGGTTTCCTCACTACCGGAAATATGTTCCGCTAAAGCTACGGATGCATCATTAGCGGATCTCAGGCAGATAGCTTTAATTAAATCCTCTACAGTTTGAACCTCCCCCTCTTCGAGGTATAGTTGGCTTCCACCCATACCGGCGGCATGTGCACTAATCCTAACCTCGTCTGATAGGTTGATTCTTTCGCTTTCCAATGCTTCCATTGCTAATAGCAAGGTCATTATTTTACTGATACTAGCCGGATATGCTTTATCATGGGGCTTTTTTTCGAATAGCACCTCACCTGTGTGATAATCGATGAGTATAGCGGTCTTTGCCTTTATATCTAAATGATCCCCAGCATTATCTTTGGCATTATCTTCGGTATTATCCTCAGCGAAACCTATGGCCGCAAAATTGAGTCCTACTATAAGTAATAGAATTACAGAAAGAAATCTTTTATTCACTATACTACCTCCCAATTTTATATTTATACTTATATTGTCCATTCTATAAAGTAGTTATACAGTCTATTATTGGGAGGGTATAGCCACAATCAGTCTAATATAATTTAATACCGTTTTTCGTAACAAAGGCATGAATCAATCGGCCTGGGTCCGTATATTCTTCCCTAATTGTATATATTTGCTCAATATCTATCCTAGCCTGCATTGCCTTATCAATACTATTGGAATGAATATAGGCCAAGGTGTCTCCAATATCCACCTTATCCCCTATCTTCTTATTTAATACTATTCCTACCGCGGGATCGATGGATGAGTCCATGGTATTTCTACCTGCGCCTAAATCCAATGCGACTTTTCCTATCCTTTCGGCGTTCAACGATCTTACAAAGCCTCCCGTTCGACTTTTTACATCGATGATATGCTTAGCCTTAGGTAGTAGGTCTGGATTCATAATATAGGATGTATCACCACCCTGATGGCTAACCAAATCGAACAATTTTCTATAGGCGCTTTCAGAGCTGATAGTTTCCTCTAATAGGGATAAGGCATCCCCTTTGGACTGAACCCTTCCCGCCAGCAGTAGAAGTTTAGCACCCAATTGTAGACAGAGCTCATATAGATCCTGAGGTCCCTCACCCCTTAAAGTTTGTATTGCCTCTTTAACCTCTAGGGCGTTCCCAACTGTATTCCCCAACGGTTGATCCATATTGGTGATGAAGGCTACCGTTTCACGGTCGTATCCCGTTCCTATGGCCACCATCTGTTTAGCTAGCTCTAAAGCGGAATCGAGGTCTTTCATAAAAGCGCCACTCCCTACCTTTACATCCAGGATTATAGCTTCCGTTTCTATAGCGAGTTTTTTGCTCATTATGCTACTAGCTATGAGGGAAATATTGTCTACTGTAGCTGTAACATCCCTTAGAGCATAGAGTTCCTTATCAGCTGGTGTTATATCGGCGGTTTGGCCACAAAGTGCTATATTTATTCTATTGGAGTTTTCAATTAGCTCTCCCATTGACAATTCGGTTTGAAAATTCCTTATAGCTTCCAATTTATCCAGGGTCCCACCGGTATGGCCTAACCCTCGGCCGGACATCTTAACAAATGGAACATTGCAGGCAGCAACCATAGGACCCAATACTAAGGTGGTAGTATCTCCAACACCCCCCGTGGAATGCTTATCAACCTTTATACCTTTTATCTCGGATAGGTCTATGGTATCACCCGAATGGATCATGGATCTGGTTAGGTGTAGAGTCTCATCTTGATCCATATCGTTTAAAAATATGGCCATCAATAATGCAGCAGCCTGGTAATCTGGAATTATACCCTTGGTATAGTTTTCGACAAAGTAGTCTATTTCCTGGGCGGTTAATTTGCGTCCATCCCTTTTTTTCGCAATAATATCATACGCATCCATCGTATCCACCTCTTCTACATACTAGTTAATATCTGTGTTATCAACCTTTTAAAACTATCCTCTACCTTGATAGAGGTTTCTATGACATCATCATGCCTTAAGGGTTCATCTAATATCCCCGCCGCCATATTGGTAATGCATGATATACCTAGCACCTCCATACCTTGGTGAGCTGCTACGATAACTTCCGGTACCGTAGACATGCCTACGGCTGCAGCACCTAGAGTCCTAGCCAGTTCTATTTCAGCAGGGGTTTCATATGTGGGGCCGGTGAACCACATATATATGCCTTCGCGCAAGGGGATCTCCAATTCCTGCCCGGCCATCCTTGCTATTTGAATGAGATCATCGCTGTATACATTGCTCATATCAACAAATCTTGGACCTAGGGCATCTAAATTCTGTCCTATTAATGGGTTACACCCTGTAAAATTGATATGATCATTGATTAGCATCAGGTCTCCCGGTGAAAAATCCTTATTAACTCCGCCAGCTGCATTTGTTACAATGAGCTTTTTAATCCCCAAACTACCCAAAACCCTTATAGGAAGGGTAACCTGCTGCAGGGGGTAGCCTTCATAGAAATGAAATCTCCCCTGCATAGCTATTACCTCTTTTCCCCCTAGTTCACCGCTTATAAGCCGTCCCCTATGTCCATCTACCGATATAGTAGGGAAATTAGGTATATCCTTGTATTCTATGGTCACCGATCTCCTTATATCCTCGCCCAATCCACCCAAACCGGATCCTAATATTAGGGCTATATCGGGCATCTTTTCAAGCCTCTGCTCTATATATGATACAGCATCAGCGATTTTATCTATATAATTCATGATATTACCTCCTATGCTCTAGGATGTGATTGATCATATACATCCCTTAGTTTTCTATCATCGGTTATAAGGGCATATATTTGGGTCGTAGAGATATCCGAATGCCCCAGTATCTCCTGGATGGTTTTAATATCCGCCCCATTCTCTAGCAAATGGGCTGCAAATGAATGCCTTAGAACCTGTGGGGTTATATTCTTATCTATATTTGCCTTCATATTATACTGTTTGACAATCTTCCAAAAGCCTTGTCTTGTCAGCCTTTCACCATTATAGTTTAGGAACAATGCGGGATCATTTCGTCTGTTTATGACCTTATGCCTGTGATCATCGGTATATTTCTTCAAATACTTCAAGGCAACTCGTCCAATGGGGATGATCCGCTCATCAGAGCTTGTTCGATTTAGGTACAAACATTTGGATTCGAAATCCAGCTCGTCTAAATTGAGTGCAATTATTTCAGATACCTTGATTCCAGTTGCATATAGAAGCTCTAGCATGGCTTTGTCCCTAGCACCTACATAATCTATGGGGACTGGTTGCGATAAAAACAAATCCACCTCATCCCTGGTCAAAATATTTGGTAATTTTCGTTGAGGTTTTGGTGAATTCAAATTGAATGTAGGATCGTTATCGATCATATTATTGGCTAATAAGTATTGATAGAAGCACCTTATGGAGGCTAGATTCCTTGAAATGGTAGATATGGCCTTCCCGCTTTTCTGTAAATGCATTAGATATGTAATAATATTGGTTTTGGTGACGGCTTTTATATCATCTATATTATTCTCAAATAAGTATTTTTTGAATTGGTGCATATCTCTTTTATACGCATCCAGTGTATTTGGAGTCAAGCCCTTCTCATATTTCATATAATTAAAGTATTTGGATTTTATTGATTCAAACATAATGCCTCTCCTTTATCAAGCGATATATTTAATTTAGGTTGCTGTGTAGCAAACGTAAAAAGGTTGGTGAAATATAGGCCTCTACTAAACATCCGATTAAAACAAAGATGGAGAAAAAAAGTACCGATATGGAATAATTGATGGCATTGGATTGAAAAGTTTTACTACCAATGCGCAAATCCTTTCTGCGGAATTTTTTAATTGATAGAGCCATTCCCATAGATGCTATCGATATGATGCTGGGAATTATCAATAGGTTATGGGGAAAAATGCCAAGGATGCAGAAAAATAAACCCTTAATTCCATATTCATTCACCAAAAAACCAACTGTAAACCCCATGGCAAAACCTCTAAATAGAATGATAATTGGAATTACGACAAGACCAATTACAATTGTCCCGGTTATCCAGATAAATACTATGGTTTTAAAATTATCTATAATGGATTGTTTTAATATCGATATATTTTCAAATGTATTTCCCTCTATACTTTTAAAGAAAGAATTTAGAAACATAATAATTCTATCCTTTTGTTCCATATCCAAGATCTTGATTGTAATTGAGCCTATAGCGATTCCCAATACGAATAGAATGGTAATTATAAAATAGTAAATAAAGTTATTCTGGAATTGCTTGAATAACCATCTCTTCATTCCATTATACAATGATTTATCCTCCCTCCGAATAATACAAGCCCTATATAGAATGATATGTTCTAAAGGAGGATATTATCACCGCATTATTCATCCTGGTCTATATATTTCTGACAAAAAAGTATGCTAATTATCGTTTTACTATCGCTTATTTCACCCTTTCCGATTCTATCCATTAGGGTATCTATCTTGATTTTTTCAACCTCTATATATTCTCCGTATTCGGGGCATGCTTCCCCCTTTGATAGATCGGTAGCCAAGAATAAGTACATCTTCTCGTTAGAAAATCCGGGAGAAGTATAGAATTCAAGTACAAACTCTAAATTGTTAGAACTATAGCCCGTCTCTTCGATTAATTCCCTCTTGGCCGTTTCCCTAGGCTCCTCATTGATTTCAATTTTGCCCGCTGGTATTTCCAATATGGTTTTTTCTATGGGCTTTCTAAACTGCTTAACTAAAATCATATGCCCATCATCGGTTATTGGAATAATCCCTACGGAACCGGGATGTTCTACTATTTCCCGCTTAGAATATTTTTTATCTGGTAATTCTACCGTATCAATTCGAAGGTTTACGATCTTTCCCTCATAGATCTTCTCAGTTTTCATGGTCTTCTCTTGGTAATCCATAAAGTATATACCCCCTATTTTAATTTCTTTATGGCATATTTGCTAGCAGCACCCAAAGTTATGAAATAATCCTTATCATCCTCATAAGCTCTTCCCATGGTTGTAGTGTTCAGTTTGAAATACTCCATCGCCTTTACAATCTCCTCACCCTCTTCATAGTGAATTGTATGCATTCGATCGATATTCAGCTCATCTATTTGTTCATCGATTATACTGGTCCTAGATCTATCCAATACGGGTAAAATCACATTTGCAGGGGTTTTCGAAATTTCTGCTAATACCGTTCGGGTATGATGACTTATACCAAAATGTCTTTCCCTTGAATCCCTGAAGCTAATTCTAGGTATTAGTACGGGGTGGCCCCCAAGGGTATTGACCGCATCTATAATTGGGCCCTGTTCTATTCCGCTAAATCCATACCTATTGCCAGTACCGACTATACCTGGCCCCATCGTTATTATGGTTATATCACCACTTAAAACCTCTTTTGCTGCTATTAACCCGGTATAGATATTAATACATTCTAAATCCCCACCAAAAGCATGACCTATTGTGATTGTGTTTTGAATCAATCCTTTTTCCTTCAATAGTGGGACCGTATTGCTAAAATACATGGGCAATGCGCCACCGTCGGTCATTATATAATTTATGCTCAATTCCTCGTTGCACCATTTTAACATGGCAGATACGGGACCTAGCATGCTATGTAGGGAGCCTATTAGAAAGATATGCCCATCTAGGCTTGTAAATCGATTGAATTCGGTATGATAGGGGCTATCCTCCTCCTCTGCTGCCAGGCATCTTATCTGGAGGGGAGTATACCTCAATTTCATAATATGACCTTTATCACCGGCAGTCTTTACTCTATTTGAATAGTTAAATATTACAAAATGATAACCACCCGTACCAAGCCCTAAATCAACAGCAGTGGTATTCAATATCACGGTATCCCCTTTTTTTATGGGTCCAGTTAATTTATCATAGTTGACGGCTTTAGCAATCTCGCCTCCCAATTGCACCTCTATCCATGTAATATATGTACGGTCCTTAACAATTGCTATAACCTCCGCTTGCTCATGGCTTAACAGATAAATCCCTCCTATCGGCCTATATTATCTATAAACTTTAATAGCCTATTATTTTCGATAATCTCGGAAAAGGATACCCTCTCCGATACTATATGAATAATTATCAAGATTGATAAATATATGGCCCTTATGCGTAAGCTATGAGTCAGAATACAGAAAACACCTAATGTTATCCCCAAAACATTGGATCCGACATCACCCATCATCGCCTTTTCCTTTAAATCTATGGGGAGATATGTTATTAATATACCATAAAAAGAAAATAAAAGGAAATTAAAATGCTTTATGATGCTGGTATATAGCATAATTGCCGAGGTCAATATGAATATCTTATTGGCCCTACCGGGTCTAAGATCAAACAGATTGATAAGATTTGTAAATAAGGCCATTACCAATATGTTTACAATTATCTCCATTATAGTATTGGAAATTATTATCGATATAAGCATGGCTACCATAAATCCAATTCCAGCCTTGATTCCCCCGGTGGTTAGATCCCCTAGGAGAAGCGACTTGATATGACCCCTTAATCCCTTGGTACTATCATCCCCAATCAAATCATCCAATAAACCGGCCAATCCCATCGATACTAGGGCGAATAGATAGTATATGATATATGAGATATTGTCCCTCATAAGTATTATAACCAATCCCATATTGATGATCTGAACGAATATAAACCCCAGACCCATACAGATAGGAATCCTATAATTTCTATAATTTAGCTCCAATGTGCTACTATTTTGCGACAACAAATGGAGAGTTGTGGGCATAACGACATATGCTAGTATAGCACCAGATATAAAGCTAAAGATGTCTATATATTTCATCAATTCACCTTCTAAGTCCCATATATGCTAGTGTCCCCATAATATCTATAAATTGCCTTCCCCTATGTCTAAATCCTGCAAGGGATCTATCGGAATATCTATGTTCCATATCTACGGGTATTTCTTTAAAGCTATACCCATTACCTATAGCCTGTATCGTCATGGCCACCTCGATACCGTAGTTATTTGGCATATATTTAATACTTTCAACTACTTCCCTCCTATAAACCCTTTGGCCCGATAGGGATGTATGCATCCTTTTCCCTGTAAAGGCAAAAACCCCCATCCTGGCCAGGCCCTTTACAAGGCCAAATCCACCCCTGGTTTTAGGAACACCGAATTTGGCTATGGTAAAATCCACCTCTTCAGAAACAACGGGCTTTATCAGCTTTGTTAACTGTTGACTTGTAAATCCCAAATCCCCATCTATAAAAGCAATATAATCGTACTTTGCATTTTCAATGGCTAGTTTCATTGCATAACCCTTACCGCAATTGCTATGTATCCTTATTGTGGGCACACCAAGCTGTTGAATGATCTCAGGTGTATTATCTGTAGAGCCATCGTCTACTATCAATATTTCATCTATTAACTCTATATTTTTGAGGCCATCAATGGTCTTTTTAATCGTATCTGCCTCATTATATACGGGTATTACTGTAATTAATTTTTTTTTGCTCATCTCATTTCTCTCCAAACCTTTCAAGTATAGGGATTTTCGGATCCGGGAATAGATCCTCTGCGGTTGATTTAACCCCATAATGGCCCGGTCTACCCTCTATAGCCAATACAAGGGAAATTCTGCCCATTACCGTATCTACATTGTCCACGGTTGGTATCTTTAAATTCTTATAATATGGGATATAGGAATGATTCACATCCAGTTTCTCCACCCCAATAGATGGCATATTCATATCCCTTGCAGTTGTAATAATGACCTCATCTATCAGGGCAATTCTATCCTTATCTTCCTTCAAACCACCCCCGGCTATGATTATGTAATCTATCTCCCTATCAAGGGTGCCGACTATATCTATATAATTATCCTCCAGCAGTTTTTCAACTATATCAATATTTTTTCCTGCTATGAGGAATTCCGTTAAACAGCTGATGGTACTGGGTATAATCTCGTTGGTAGGCATTGAAACCTGTAATGATTTATAGAATGTATTCAGCGCCTTCTCATCCAATATGGAATCATTGATGATCACTAGATTGATTGTATCGGCACCCGCGATCTCCAATATCTGTTTAATCCCCGAATAAATATAATCATTTCTAGTCTCAATTATAGCTACCCTTTGGCCCTCTAATCGATTCTGAATAATTTCTTCATAGGTGGAACCTATAAGCTGTTTATACTCATCATTTTTTCTACTCATCTCTTCTAAATCTTTTCTCGTACTTTCATTCTCCGCCCTGAGAAGATCAAATTGTTTTTCCAATTTAGTTGCTATATCCTCTTTTTGTTCGGCGACAAAATTATTTGCATCTAGGGTAAAACCTATATAGATGCCAATGCCTAATGCAGCAAAGATTGCAATAATCGATACAACGTAGAGCTTCATATTGGGTATCAAGCCCATTCCTCCTTTATAGTCCAAACATCATTCTAATGCGGATCTTGATCAATACTATCATTTCCTTCATGAATGGATGCATACCCGTTATTATAGCTATAGGTATCAAAGCTGCAATGGTAATTCCAATAACATATTTTAATTTAAAGCTGCTCCGATATAGCTTGTTTACCCCCTTAGCATCCATTAATATAGATCCTACCTTCAATCTAACCAAAAAAGTGCTGGACATTCCCAACCTACCCTTCTCCAAGAAATCTATCATATTGGTATGGCTGCCCACTGCTACTATCAAGTCTGCACCATTTGCGTAGGATAGTAACAATGCTATATCCTCACTGGTACCAGGAGCGGGGAATAGCCTTGCATTCAATCCCAGGCCATCGATTCTTTCGAGCCCAGGTGCCCGTCCATCTGGATAGGCATGCACTATTATTTCCGTAGCCTGTTTTAGGCATTCATCGGAGATGCTGTCCATATCCCCTATCACTATATCTGGCCTATATCCAAAATCCATTAAAGCATCCCCGCCACCATCCACACCTATGCAGATTGGTTTAACCTCGTCTATATAGGTTCTTATGGCCTCAAGATCCCTCTTATAATCCTTGCCTCTTACAACTACTAATACATGCTTTCCGTCAATATTGGTCTGGGTCTTGGGAATGTCTATCTTTCCAGTGACAAGTCCCTTCTCCTTTTTGGCATACATCAAGGTATTTTCAATGAATTTTTCCAGCTCATTCTCTAGATTTTGTGAACCAATATCGAGTAACTCTAAAATCTTGTTCCTATCGAGCAGTATACATTTAGTGATCCTGTGCCCCTTATGGATGATATGGGTATCGTCGATCCATATCATATCCCCTTCAGGAATAAGGTCATATATATCCTCCTCGACCTCGAATATTGGAATTCCCGCATTAAGTAAAACCGATGGACCCTGATTAGGATATTTCCCGCTGATCGTTTCGCTTATATTGATTAAACATTTGATCTTGCTCTCTGCTAACGATAGGGCAGCTATCTCATCCAAATCTCTGTGATCCACTAATGCAATATCTCCACTATTCAACCTTGTGATTAAATTTTTGGTTTTTCTATCCTTTTTTAATATCCCTTTGATAGACATATTTATCCCCCGATGATCAATATGTCTATATTATCCCCTATTAATGGAATTTTAATGAATATATTATTATCTTTCACCATTTTTAGGTGTGGCAATATCTCGGCTATCAATATTTGATATATAAAAGGCAATTTTTTTATTCATTCGAATAAAAAGATTGCCCAATATCTAAATCTATTGTTATATCTTTAAGTATTATCTCCCACCATTTCAATCTCTAATCTAAGTTTGTCGGCTATCATTGCTATAAATTCTGAATTGGTTGGCTTACCCCTATCGGTATTGACGGTATACCCAAATATCTTATCTATGGTGTCGATCTTGCCCCTAGTCCATGCAACCTCGATAGCATGTCTAATAGCTCTCTCCACCCTACTGGGAGTGGTATTATATACCTCAGCTATATTCGGATAGAGCTCCTTGGTAACAGCACCCAACAATTCCATATCTCCAATGACCATTGTAATTGCTTCCCTTAAATATTGATATCCCTTTATATGTGCGGGAACGCCTATCTCATGGATTACATTGGTAATTCTAGCCTCTAAACTGGTGGAGACATTGACTCCCATCTCCTCCAATACAGGCATTTTAATATAATTGCCCTGGGATCTTCCATCCAATCTATCATCAATGCCTATAATCTGTCTTAAACGTTTTACAAACACATCGAAATCAAAGGGTTTAACTACATAATAATCTGCTCCTAATTCTATAGCCCTCTGTGTAATCTTATCTTGTCCTACAGCCGATAACATTATAATCTTAGATGGTTTTTTTAGGTCCATATCCCGGATTTTTTCGAGCACTCCGAGACCATCTAGATGGGGCATTATTACATCTAGTATTAAGACATCCGGCTGCTCCTCAGATATCCTATCTAATGCGTCTAATCCGTCACCAGCTATCCCCAATACCTCAAAACTCTCGTCTTTAATAATAAATTTGCGTAGAATATCACAAAATTCCCGATTATCATCTACGATTAAAACTGTTGTTTTTCCCAATTAAACAACCCCCTATCTATTTTTTTCTTCCTATTATTTACTATTCGACATATGTTTGAAATTTCCTGCTTTTTTATGTTTAAAATCAATATAAAAAGATAGGCCTCAGCCTATCCATTTATACTATCTACATATTTACCATCTGGTTCATGATCTGATTCTATCTGTTCCAACATCCATTCCACATATATTCCATACCCTTTCGTAGGATCATTTATAAAAACGTGGGTTATAGCTCCAACTATATTATTACCCTGTATTATTGGACTACCACTCATTCCTTGAACTATTCCACCGGTTTTTTGCAGTAGTTTTTTATCGGTAATCTTAATGGTCATACTTTTCTGGGCAGAATATTTTTGTGGCTGTAATTTTACTATCTCAATTTCAAATTTTTTCACTTGGTTATTATCCACAGTGGTTAGAATATGAGCTTTTCCGGTCTTAACCTCCTCCTTGAAGGCTATTGGCATGGGTTGAATCCTATTCGACTTAATAAACTTATCATTTAATATACCATATATACCGAAAGAGGAATTTTTAGTGATCTTACCCATAACATTTTCAGTTTCGTAAAATATTCCCTTAATTTCTCCAGGAGTTCCTCTTTTACCTTGTTCAATATTAGCTATCTTTGCACTCATTATCTTACCTTGTTCCACATTCAGTAGATTCCCGGTATCTGTATCCGTTATACCATGGCC
Organism: Tissierellia bacterium; assembly: GCA_012518745.1. Taxonomy (GTDB): domain Bacteria; phylum Bacillota; class Clostridia; order Tissierellales; family Tepidimicrobiaceae; genus DUNJ01. The sequence continues at coordinate 454 of JAAYRM010000014.1, read as the reverse complement.
TAGAGCCCCAAATACCTTATCATCGTTATTATAGAAGGTCAGGGTTCCAATCCCAGCTGTTTTATCCCTAACCCATATTCCGAACCTATAATAGTTATCCTGCATACTTTTTATAGGCATGATCTTCGTTTCAAATTTCTTTTTATTCCTTTCAACTACGACCTTTATCTCTCTATCCTGAATTTCATTTAAAAGTTTTACCACATGTTCTGCATCCTTAACGGTTATATCATCTATCTCTAGAATGCTATCCCCTATTTTAATCCCAGCATCCTTAGCCGGACTGTATTTTTTTCCATCTATTCCTAAAATATTAGTTACCGCAACTACTAACACACCCCTCGTATTCAATCTAACACCTACCGCATTCCCCCCCGGCATCAGAGATTCTCTGTTTACGACACTCACATCTACTTTCTTAACTGGAATTAAACCTAAAAATTTGAGCTGAAAT
>JAAYRM010000111.1 GCA_012518745.1 Tissierellia bacterium | reverse complement strand
TAGTAGGGGGGAGCATAAGGGATATGCTCCTAGGAAAGGACCCCAGCGATTATGATATAGCGACGGATGCTATGCCCAACCGCATGAGGGATCTATTCCATGATTTTAAAATCGTGGATATAGGGGAGAGGTTTGGTACTATAATTATTATCCAGGATGAGGGGGATGTGGAGGTAACCACGTTTAGGAGAGAGGGAAGGTATACGGATGGTAGGAGGCCCGAATGGATATCCTTTACCGAGGATATAGAGGAGGATCTAAGCAGGAGGGATTTCACGATAAATGCAATGGCCTATAGCGATGGATATGGGCTGATAGATCCCCACGATGGCAGAGGCGATCTGGAACGGAAGATAATTAGAACCGTGGGATGTTCTGATAGCCGGTTTAGCGAGGACTATCTCAGGATATTGAGGGCAATTAGATTCTGCACCCAGTTGGGATTTGTAATAGATGAGGCAACCTACGCCGCTGCTAAAAGGCATTGTAAGGGTATTTCCAGGATAGGGGTGGAGAGGATTGTGGATGAATTCTTTAAGATCATTCTATCCGATCCTCCTTCAAATGGCATCAGATTGCTGGAGGATATAGGAGCGTTGAATGTATTTCTGCCAGAGGTTATGCCGATGATAGGGTTTGAACAGAGGAATCCATATCATACCATGGATGTATACGATCATACCCTATGTGTCCTAGATAATACCCCACCCATTATACATATGAGGCTGGCAGCATTGTTTCATGATATAGCTAAGCCTCATACATTGACCATAGATGAGGAGGGGATAGGTCATTTCTATAGCCATGATAGGCTGGGAGCTGATATGGCCAAGGAAATACTGAAGAGGTTCAGGGTATCTAATGAATTGATCGATAAGGTATATATCCTCGTAAAGGAGCATATGAATCACCATTCAGATTTTGGAGAGAGGGGATTGAAGCGTCTGATAAGGAGGATGGGAGATGAGGTATTCAACCTATTTATATTACAGGAGGCCGATATCATATGCTCGGGTAAAAGGACAGATATAGGGCATATATTGGAGAGAAGGGCTAGGATAGAATCCATCCTTAGGGAAAAAGAGGCCTATGATGTAGATCAGATGAATATAGATGGTAACGACCTAATAGGCTTGGGCTTCGAGGAGGGACCGATAATCGGGGATATACTGGAATATCTATTGGATTTAATAATGGAAGACCCGGCCCTCAATGATAGGGATATCCTAATGGATAGGGCCCTTAAGCGGTTTCCAATGGATTAGATGGCCGCGGATATCTTAAATACCGGCCGTATATTTGTGGTAAAGGGGATATCATGTTATAGTGGTATGCATAGTTTTAAATTGGGGGGATTGGTATGGGGGATTATTTTGGTACGGATGGGATAAGGGGAATTGCCAATATGGAATTGACCCCGGAACTTGCCTTCAAAATTGGAAGGGCGGGGGCCTATGTATTGTCCCAGGGCAATGCTGGGAAGGTAGTTGTTGGAAGGGATACTAGGAAATCGGGGGATATGCTGGAAGCGGCATTAACCGCAGGAATTTGTTCCGTTGGATTGGATATTATATCCTTGGGAATTATTCCGACTCCAGCCGTAGCCTATCTGACAAGGAAATATGATGCCTTGGCGGGCATAGTCATATCTGCATCCCATAATCCGGCAGAATATAATGGCATTAAATTTTTCGATAGCAAGGGGCATAAACTGGATGATCGAATCGAAGAGGAGATAGAGAGGTTGATCATAGAGGATGATCGCGTTCTCGCAAGACCCACGGGAGATGGAGTGGGGAAGAGGATTGTACATAGTGGGGGATGCGAGGATTATATAGAATATTTAAAATCCACGATTGAGGGGGATTTGGAGGGGATTACGGTAGCAATCGACTGTGGTAATGGCGCATTATATAGGATTGCACTTAAGTTCTTCAAGGAGATGAAAGCCAAGGTTATAGCAGTCAATTGCGAGCCTGACGGGGTAAATATCAATAGGGAATGTGGCTCCACCAATCCATCTATCGTGCAGGAATTGGTGGCGAAAACTGGGGCGGATATTGGTCTATCCTTTGATGGAGATGCGGACAGGCTTATAGCCGTGGATGAAAAGGGAATATAATCAATGGGGACCATATATTGGCCATATGCGGAACCCATCTTCACGAGCGGGGCCAACTCGACAATAGCACCATCGTGGGCACCATAATGACCAATATGGGCTTGGATAAGTATCTGGAAGAGAACGGGATAAATATAGTTAAGACCGCCGTGGGGGATAGATATGTTTTCGAAGAGATGATTAACAACGGATATATACTAGGTGGGGAGCAATCCGGTCATATAATATTTTTAAGGTATAATACCACTGGTGATGGGCTATTAACCGGATTGAAATTGATCGAGGTCATGAAGGAGACGGGGAAAAGGATGTCGGAATTGAATGGATTGGTAACGGATTTCCCCCAGGTGCTCGTAAACGCAAGGGTGAAGAATGAGTCCAAGGAATCGTATCTAGATCATGAGGAGATAAGCAAAGGGATTCAAATGGTGGAGGAGATGTTCCAGGGGGAAGGACGCGTGGTCATCAGGCCTTCCGGTACGGAGCCAATGATAAGGGTCATGATCGAAGGTAGGGATGAGGAGAAGATAGGGAGATTGGCTAGGGAATTGGCAAGGGTTATCGAGGATAGAATAGGGTAATATAATAAAAACTATGAGGTGAAGAGATGGACTATAGGATAGTTGCGGATAGCAGTTGTGACCTTAATGATGAGCTGCGGAGCAGATTAGATATTGGATTGGTGCCCCTCAATATAGAGGCTGATGGGCGTACATTCAGGGATGACGATTCTTTAGATGTGCCAGAATTGATTAGGGCGATGAAGAGAAGTGTCAATCCGATTAGAACGTCTAGCCCTTCTCCGGGGGATTTTTTGGATGAATACGATAAGGCGGATAATATATTTGTTGTAACCCTATCATCAGCTCTGAGTAGCACATATAATAATGCAATATTGGCTAAGAATATGGCGCTTGAAAAGAAGGATAAATTTATCCATGTATTCGATTCCCTAAGTGCCTCTATTGGGGAGACATTGATAAGCATAAAAATACATGATTTGATTCAGCAGAAGCTCACCAGGGATGAAGTAGTGGTTAGGACGGAAAAATATATAGAGGAGATGAAAACCTTCTTTATATTGGAATCGCTCGATAATCTCATGAAGGCGGGTAGGATAGGCAAAATTGCAGGGCATATCGCTACGGCATTATCCATCAAACCCATAATGGGGGAGGATGGGAAGGGCAATATAAAGCTAGTTGAGAAGGTGAGGGGAAGCAAAAAAGCATTCAGGCGCTTGGCTGGTATCATAGGGGAGCAAGGGGAGAAGATGGAGCAGAAGATACTCGGCATAGCCCATTGCAATGCATTGGATAAAGCAGAATATCTAAAGAAAGAGATAGAGAAGATGTATAGATTTAAGGAGATCATAGTGGTTGAAACAACTGGCCTGAGCACCGCATATGCCGATGATGGAGGCGTGATTTTAGCCTTTTAGATTATTACAGGAATTTCTAGTAGGATTATCACAGAAATGATTGACAGAAAAATCTTAGATGCTATAATATATAGGTAGCAAATATTAATATGCGGGAGTGGCGGAACTGGCAGACGCGCTAGACTTAGGATCTAGTGTCTTTGACGTGGGGGTTCAAGTCCTCTCTCCCGCACCACTAATTCAACCAATGGTATGCCATTGGTTTTTTTGCATCATAATATATAAAAAATTGGATAATAGCATTTTATATGATATAATCTTATGGTATAATAAGTTAGTTTGCATATACTTATCGGAATAAACAATAGATTTGAGGAGGAACATCACAATGAACGCTGTATTAGAAAAAAAAGAAAATAACAGGGCCTTAATCAATATAGAAATTGATGCAAAGGAATTTGAAAAGGCAGTACAGGGTGTATATCTAAGAAATAGGAATCGATTCAATATACCAGGCTTTCGTAAGGGCAGGGCGCCAAGGAAGATAATAGAGTTGAATTACGGGGAAGGAATCTTCTATGAGGAGGCACTGAACGATATTCTACCCAAAGCCTATGATGGGGCAATAGAGGATTTGGAACTCGAGCCGGTAGATGCGCCGGATGTAAATGTGGAGCAATTGGAGAAGGGAAAGCCGGTAATAGTAGAACTAGAGGTAACTGTAAAGCCAGAGGTAGAGCTTGGGGATTATAAGGGCATAGAAATTGCAAAACTAGAGTATAATGTTACAGAAGAAGATGTGGAAAAGGAATTAGAGTCCGTCCAGAAGGCAAATGGCAGGATCATAGATATAGGGGATAGGCAATCCCAGGATGGAGATATACTTACGATCGATTTTGAAGGGTATATAGATGGCGAGCAGTTCGAGGGTGGCACGGCAGAGAATCAGGATCTAGAGATAGGAACGAATCAATTCATCCCCGG
>JAAYRM010000110.1 GCA_012518745.1 Tissierellia bacterium | reverse complement strand
CAGATCCCCCAACCTATAGGTGGTGGTTATAAGGCTGCAATCCTTTATGGGCTCATATATATTCTCATCGCCTATTGTAATCTCTATATCCTCTTCCAATGTATTCCCCAATAATAACTCCATCAATAATTCCCTATCCTCTATAAAGGATATGAAGGATTTTGCCCTATCCAGATCGGCGTATTCAGGGAAGTTGAATATATTGGTGACCCCATCCGCATATACGTCCACCTCATCCATATCCTCCAAGGACTTGCTTATTATGGGGATTATGCTATCCAATATATTCTTTAGATCATACATCTCCTTAAATATTCCTCTATCTATTGCCATATCTATTTCGCCCATGGTGAATCCCCTCAGCTTCTGATTGAGGAAATTGGATATGGTGGACAACTGATCCTGGGATATATCATTCCCAACCTTGAATATGGTATTCTTTACTATACCCGATTCATTTACCAAGATCACCAATATCTCCGCCCCACCTATGGGTATCAGCTGTATATGCTTCAACCTACTCTCCTTAAGCTGAGGCGATATGGCCAACGATGTATAATTGGTTATGGCCGATATTATCTTGGCGGAGTTTCGGATCAACTGATCGATCTCCTGAGACTCCTCGATCAATGCCTCCTTTATCCTCTGCTTCTTCTTCATATCCATCCTGCGCTTTTCCAGCTTCAGTAGCTGATCAACATATAATCTATATGCCTTATCCGAGGGTATTCGGCCCGCGGATGTATGGGGCTTGTTTAAGTATCCTAATTCTTCTAGATCGGACATCTCATTCCTTATGGTAGCAGAGCTGACCCCTAGGTCATATTGCTTGGATATGGTCCTAGAACCCACCGGCTCCGCCTTCAATACATAGCTATTGATTATAGCATGTAGAACCCTTAGCTTCCTGTCATCTAACATCGTCATCACCCCGGATTCTATAGTTTAGATGATTATTAGCACTCTTTAACCTCGAGTGCTAATCCTAAATTATCATATATGAAAGTCCTTTGTCAATACCTTTTATAAAATATAATCTATTCCGGCAATAAATCCACATATACCAAATTGGATAGATCCAATCCTCTGGGGGTAAACCTTATGCTCCCGCCGTCCATATCCAGTAGACCACGGGATTCATATTCCTCGAGCACCGCCCCATATATATCCTCCACATCTATATGGAATCGATTATGGAATTCATTCCTATCTATCCCCTTTATCATCCTAAGCCCCATTATCATATACTCGGCCATCTCCAATTCCGTATCTATATGCTCCTCGCCTTCTATGGGGAATGAGCCCTTATCCAAGCTATTATAATATCCCTCAAAGCTACTATAATTCCAGAACCTCCTGCTATCCATATTGGAATGGGCTGATAATCCAAATCCGATATAGGGCTTTAGCTTCCAATAGTATAGATTATGCTTACATTCAAACCCCTCTTTGCAGAAGTTGGATATCTCATACTGATGATATCCTCGTGTCCTCAATAGTTCCTGTCCCATATGGTACATATCCCTCTCCAATTCATCATCCGGAAGCTCTATCCTGCCATCTTCATACCATCTATCCATGGGCGTGCCCTCCTCCAATATCAGGCTATATAAGGATATATGCTCGGAATCCAATGAAATGGCCTCCTCCAATGTATCCCTGCAATCCCTAAGGCTCTGATTCGGCAATCCAAACATGAGGTCCAAGTTTACATCTTCGAATCCTACCTTCCTCACAAGATCATATGCCCTATAGAAATCTTTGGCATTATGGCATCTTCCAATTCCCTTCAACAGTCCATCATCCAATGATTGCAAGCCTATGCTAATCCTATCTATACCGGCCTGAGCATAGATGTTGAGCTTCTCTTCATCCAAACTCTCCGGATTGGATTCCATGGTTATCTCCTCCAACCCATTGCAATTGAAATTACTATGGATATATTCCAATACATTATATATATGCCTTCCATCTATATGGCTTGGGGTCCCTCCACCGATGAATATAGTCCTTATATTATAGCCGCTCAATACCTCCCGATATAAATCCATCTCCTTCATCATATAATTCATATACTCATCCATCCTATCTTCCATACCGGGAAAGGATATGAAATCGCAGTAATAGCATTTACTGCTGCAGAATGGTATATGGATATATATGGCCAGATCCTTCATCCCTCCACCTCCCATACTTGCCTCTAAAAATATAATGCACACCTAGGTGTGCATCAGTCTTCGTCATATTTGAGTACCGATAGGAATGCCTCCTGAGGTACCTCCACGGAGCCTATCTGCCTCATGCGCTTCTTACCTTCCTTCTGTCTCTCCAATAGCTTCCTCTTCCTGGATACGTCTCCTCCATAGCATTTAGCCAATACATCCTTCCTCAACGCTCGCACCGTCTCCCGGGCGATTATCTTGGAACCTATTGCAGCCTGTATGGGCACCGCAAATTGATGTCGGGGTATCTCGTCCTTCAGCCTTTCCACTATGGTCCTTCCCCTCTCATAGGCCTTATCCTCATGCACTATGATGGAGAATGCATCCACTGGCTCCTCGTTTATGAGTATATCCAGCTTGACCAATTGGGATTGCTGATAGCCCTTGAACTCATAATCCAGGGATGCAAAGCCCCTGGTTCTCGATTTCAATGCGTCGAAGAAATCGTGTATTATCTCATTCAATGGCAGGTCATAATGGATTACAACCCTCGTCTCCTCGAGGTATTCCATATTCTTAAATT
>JAAYRM010000013.1 GCA_012518745.1 Tissierellia bacterium | reverse complement strand
CAATCTTACGCCCTTTCAGCAGACAGTTCTCGATGCTGTCGGTAGGATAGAGCCGGGCGATATTTGCACATATAAGGAATTATCGGAGATGCTGGGAAAACCGGGTGCAGCAAGGGCCATTGGTAATGCTATTGCAAGGAATCCAGTATCCTATTTCATACCAACCCACAGGGTATTGCCACAAAGTGGTATAGGCATATGTAGGAGTGGCGCCGGCTTTCTTAGGGAAAAGTTACTAGTATCGGAGGGTCATAATCTCGAGGAACTCCGAGGTAGACGGATAGTTTAAAAGTTTTATCCACTATCATCCCATCCTTTCTTTAATCAACCGTATACCCCTAACGAATTCATTCTTCCCCCCCTGGGCAGGGTGTCTTACCTTATGACAATCGATTTGCAATCTATCGAGGCTTTCTTTCGCCTTATTTCCTACGGCTACCACATATTTAATATCGAACATCCTTATCATCTGAAGCAGGGGTCCCTCCCCCATTAAGAGCTCTCTCTTTAGAGGAGTTCTATTGCTCTTCTCATTGCCCTCCCTATAGGGATGAAATGGAAACGCATTCCAGCCCAGTGATACTATATTATACTCTAATAGGGTGTTCCATATAATCGTGGCTGTAGCCTCCTTGGACAGTTTCTTTTTCTCTAGGGCTAATCTATAACCATTTGCTCTACCAAATAACTTTAAACCTCCTATATTGTTCATAAGTAAATGTTCGCTAGTAAAGGGGACCCCCGTAATGCGGCTTCCCCTATAACCCGGGGCCTCTGCCACCAAAAGGATTTTAGGTTTGATTTCATACATTTGATTTAAGTATATTAGTAGGTTATCCCTTCTTATAGAATTGTCTTCACATTTATAATCATATTGATTGCATACATTGGGTGTAACCTCTGTTGCCGCCAATTTATCTATAAAGGTTTTAAAATGTTCCCTCATCCTATCAATCCTTCTTGTGTTAGAATATATTGACCGTGGATTCCAATATAATTTCGATCCTTGGAAACGGGCCCAGCTATCCCTGAGTGGGGGTAAATGTTTCCCATCCTTTTGATTCAGCAATTCTTTTTAATGCATCTGATGGCTGTACAACTATTGCCTTATCCGCAAATTCTAATAGGGGGATATCCGATTCGCTATCTGCATATGCCCAGATCTTCCTGTCACCTACATTGTTTTCATCTATCCAGGCTTTTAATCTATTCACCTTCTCGATACCATTATTTATTTTACCGATTCGCCCTGTACATATCCCCTTTTCATCGAAAAATAGCTGAGTTCCAATTACATCTGCCTCCATACCTAGATATTCAATAAATACTTCGAGGAAGGGTTGTAGGGCTCCCGATAATATAATCACCTTGCTGCCATCATTCAAATGTCCTGTAATCGCCGAGACTAGATCCCAATTAATGCCCCCTTGTCCCTTTTCGATAAGGGAGATAAAGAATTCATCTATCTCATCCCCACTCCTACCCCTCATCTGTTGAAAGAACGATTCCAAAAAAAGAATGGGGATACCCGTCTTCCCTCCACCCTTCCT
>JAAYRM010000109.1 GCA_012518745.1 Tissierellia bacterium | reverse complement strand
TAGAAATTTGATATATAGGGATGAGGTCTATAATGGGAATAATTTTAATGGGATTAGGGATGGAAGGATATATGATAACTTCATGGAATTATATGGGCGATTGCCAAGGGATAAATATTATGGACAATGGGGACTCTCCCATATATTCCAAAGGGGCTTTCCATATGTCAAGTGGTTTGCGGCAGCTTTAAATGAACGGGGCTCTATACTCCAAGATAGGATCCTATCCTTAGCCTATGTCTATGACAATTGTGAATATCTATATCCTACTCCTAGAAGGGATTATATCAGCTCCATAGATACCATAGACCCTAAATTTGAGGCATTCCAAGAGCTAGCTGGGGAAGGTTGTACCATATTCAAATTAAATGGTATAGATTCTCCATTTAGCAGGGAATTGATATGGCCCATAGCCCATAAGCTGCCTCAGGGTGGGGTAACCACCGACTACATACAATATCTCGTATTGATAACGGGCTCATCGGCCGCAAGATCCCTATAGGAAGCGAATTATAATATGGTATAATGAGGTTAAACCATTTATTATAGCTCTGGCTATGGTGATATGAGGTATAATAGAATTTGCAAAGGAAGTGATATCGTATGGATGTATTGGAAGCCATAATGACCCGCCGGAGTATACGTAGTTATACCGGGGAAATTATTAAAGAGGAGGATTTAAGGATTATATTGCAGGCAGGATTTCAGGCGCCCTCGGCCCATAATTTTGAACCAAGGGAATATGTAGTAATTAGTGATAGGGATACAATTGAAAGGATTGCAGGATTTCATAAATACGCACAGATGCTGCCCAAGGCGGGCTGTGGCATAGTGGTATGTGGGGATCAGACCAAGCAATCGGAGATGGGATTTCTCGTTGAGGATTGCTCCGCCTCGATACAGAATATGCTATTAGCATCCCATGGTCTTGGCCTTGGGGCGGTATGGTGTGGGCTTTACTCTGTCAAGAAACTTACGGATGCCATGGCCGATATATTAAGATTGCCAGATCATATTATACCTATTGGGATGGTGGTAGTAGGGGTAAGGGATCGAGAAAAGGATGCAGTTGATAGATATGATGAGAGTAAAATACATTTCGATAGATGGCGGGAGGAATAGATTATGAAGATGCTATTAAGCGATAATAACTCAGGGGTTCACCCAAGGATCTTGGAGGCAATATATGAATGCAATACCGGACATGAGCCATCCTATGGGGCTGATAGATATACCGAGAGGGCAAGAGAACTCATAGAAGAGGCCTTTCATACGCAGGCCGATGTCTATTTTGTAACTACCGGAACGGCGGCAAATATAGTGGGATTGAGCGGGGTGTTAGCGCCATACGAAGGGGTGATAGCTCCAGATACGGCTCATATAAATGTGGATGAATGCGGAGCGTTGGAAAGGTTTGGTGGGGTCAAGATCCTATATGTACCTAATAGGCATGGCAAGATATGTCATGAGGATGTAGAGGGATTCCTTGCCTCCATAGGAGATGAGCATCAGGTTCAGCCTAGGGTTATATCCATATCCCAGATATCGGAGTTGGGAACTGCCTACACGGTGGATGAGATAGGTGAATTAGCTGATTTTGTCCATGCTAACGATATGCTCTTACATATGGATGGGGCAAGGCTTGCCAATGCAGTGGTAGCCCTTGATTCCAGTTTTAAGGAGATGGTAACGGATACCGGTGTCGACCTACTATCCTTTGGGGGAACCAAGAACGGTATGATGATGGGGGAAGCTATAATTTCATTTAATAAGGATATAAGCAAAGGTTTTAAATATGTGAGGAAACAGGCCATGCAGCTGGTATCCAAGATGCGCTTTATATCGGCCCAATTCATACCCTATTTAGAGGAGGGGATATGGAGGGAGAATGCGGCCCATTCCAATAGGATGGCTGAATATTTAAAGGATGAACTCTCCTATATCGCGGATGTAGAGGTAGATTCCAGAACCATGGGGAATATGCTATTTGTTAAGATACCTGAGGAATGGAATAGGCCATTACAGGAAAAATATCCCGTATATATAACCGATATGACAAAAAACATAATTAGGCTGGTTACCTCCTTCGATACAACCGAGGGGGATATAATGGATTTTGTTAAATCCATCAAGATACTATCTGGGGATAAATAGTTCATTGAAATAATATATTGTATTTATTGGAGGTTGATATATGATTGCACGATGGGAAGTAGCAATAAGGTTGGTCTCAGCCACCGTAATAGGCGGTCTAATCGGGATGGAACGGGAGGTGAGCAATAGGCCAGCCGGCTTGAGGACCCATATCCTTGTAACCCTCGGCTCCACATTGGTGATGTTGATTTCCATGGATGGATTTCATAGTATGGGATCCAATATTAAAGCAGGAGATCCGGCTAGACTAGCTGCTCAGGTAATTAGCGGGATAGGGTTTCTAGGGGCTGGGACCATAATGAGAACGGAGAGCAGCATCAGAGGCCTCACTACGGCAGCTAGCCTATGGGTATGCGCTGGAATCGGCCTAGCTATAGGTAGCGGATATTATATGGGGGGATTGTTGACCTCTGGAATAGTGCTCATAACGTTGATGAGCCTGAGGGTTATGGAAAAGAAAGTAATTGGTTCAAGGTATAGGATGTTGGAGATAATAGGAAGTGGAAGGCCGGGGCTTATTGGCGATATAGGCACCCTGATGGGTGAACATAGGGTTAGAATCCGGGATATATCCATAATGGGTGAAAGCGAGGCCGAGTTGGGGGAAGGTATGGGCAACCCCACTTTAGAGATTCATTTTATGGTTAGGCTTCCCATAGGATTCAGATACGATGAATTTCTACTAGAACTGGGCAGTATCAGGGGAGTAAATGAAAGTAGATTCCAAGCAAATATATAGCAATACCTTATCTATGAATTAGAATATATGGGAGGAGATACCTTGTGGGAGAAGATACTTTAATGTTGGATCAATTGGACCTACCTAAGGAAGGGGAGGAGATAGCAGAGCTCCATACAAATTATGGGACCATCAGGATTAGATTGTTCCCTAAGATAGCCCCAAAGGCAGTAGAAAATTTCACAACCCATGCAAAGGACGGCTACTATGATGGCGTTACATTTCATAGGGTTATAAAGGGCTTTATGATCCAGGGAGGGGATCCGGTTGGTACCGGGGTTGGAGGAGAGAGCATATGGGGAGCACCCTTCGAAGATGAATTTCATGGGGATTATCATAATCTCAGAGGGGCTCTATCTATGGCTAATGCAGGCCCCAATACCAATGGTAGCCAGTTCTTCATAGTTCAGAAGAATGATGTGGAGAAGGAATTGCTGGCCCAGATGGATAAATTGGGAGAGGAAAGTGGTTTTTCAGAGGGAGTGGTGAGGGCATATGGTGAATTGGGTGGAACACCTCATTTAGATTTCAGGCATACCGTATTTGGTCAGGTATTTGATGGAATGGATATAGTGGATAGGATTGCCTCCGTAAAAACAGGCCCGGGGGATAAACCCGTTGAACCGGTGATAATAGAGAGGATTGAAATGGAACTATATGGATAGATATATGGATCGGATAATCGCGGTATAATGAAGTGGAATTAGGCTCAATGCGATAAGGGGATTAATTTAAGGGGGAGAGCGGATGAGGGTTAAAATCGAGTCCATTATCGAGGATTATGTGAAGGAATATGAATCCACCGAGGGCATAAGGAGCGAATGGAAGGTGCCCTTAGTTGCGTTTGCAGATGCTATGGATCCCATGTTCAATAGGTTAAAGGAGGTAGTAGCGCCCACCCATGCAATGCCAAGGGATTTCATGTCGGATGGTAGGACAATAATTACCTACTTTCTACCATTCCAAGATTTTATTCCAGATAGCAATATAGGTGGTAGGAAGGCCTCCGAAGTATGGGCAATCGCATATGTGGAGACCAATGAACTCATTGCCAGGCTCAATAAACATATCAAGCAGAGGATAGAGGAATTGGGTCATGGTGCTGAATTAATACCTATGGCTTTAAGCTATGCGCCGGATAACTTAAAGAGCGACTGGTCTCAAAGGCATGTCGCCTATATTGCTGGATTAGGAAAGTTTGGGCTTAACAATATGTTGATAACAGAAAAGGGCTGTTGTGGAAGGGTGGGCAGCATAATCACCAATTTAAAGATAGAGCCTACCAAAAGGGATGAGGATGAATATTGCCTTTACAAGGCGGGAATAAATTGTACGAAATGTATAGATAATTGCATAAATGATGCGTTGAGGGATGATGGGTTTGTCAGAGAACGATGCTATGAGATGTGTAGAGAAAATGGTGAGAGATACAAATACCTAGGACATAGCGAAGTATGCGGGAAATGCCTAGTAGGTATTCCGTGTTCTTTTGAAAATCCGGTGATAAAATCCAAGGTTAGGCTCTAGGGCCTAACCTTGGATTTTTTATTCATACCATTTGACGTATTTATTTTCAAGGATTGCGATGCCCTTGTACATTATGGCGGAGATTATACTCAATATGAATACGCTCATCATGACCAGATCCAAGCTAAATACCTGACCACCGTAGACTATGAGATAGCCGATACCAGCTTTGGATACTAGGAATTCTCCCACTATAACCCCTACCCAGGATAGACCTATATTGACCTTTAATGTAGCCATTAGGGCCGGTATGGAATGGGGCAATATGACCTTTCTAAGGACTTGAAATTTGCTAGCCCCAAAGGTTTCAAGCAACCTGATCTTGTCCCCATCAATCGATATAAAGCTGATAAACATATTCATGATAGTAACCACTATGGAGACCGATATAGCTGTGACTATGATGCCGGAATAGCCCGCTCCAACCCATATTATTATAATAGGGGCTAGTGCTGTTTTCGGCAAACTATTCAACACTACCAGATATGGTGCCAATACTTTGGCCCAAAAATCGGACCACCAAAGGCCTATGGCAACAAGGATTCCCAATATGGTTCCCGCTAGGAATCCCACTATGGTTTCAAATACCGATACTCCCACATGATATAATAGGTCCCCGTTCTTTGTATATTCAATAAATAGATGCCATATTTGCGAAGGATGACTAGTAAGAAAAGAGTCTATCCAATTAAAATATGCAGCCACCTCCCATAGCATTAAACCCATTATAAGGATGGCGATCTGAGATAGCAATATGGTATGCTTCCTCCGTCTATTCTGTTTCAGAAACGCATTATGTTCCTTGGAAATATTGTTATCGGACATGGATATCTAACTCCTTCCATATCTTATTGAAGTAATGCCTAAATTCAGGGGCCTCGCGAGACTTGATAGGGCCCCATATCCCATCGGCACAGGTTAAGTTTATGGTAATAATATCCTTGATGACGGCTGGTCTATTGGTGAGGATTATTATCCTATCGGAAAGGGATATGGCCTCTGCAATATCATGGGTAACCAGCAATGCGGTCTTTTTCTCATTCTTTAGGATTAAACCTATCTCATCCGATATAGCAAGCCTAGTCTGATAATCTAGGGCTGAGAAGGGTTCATCTAATAGAAGTAGGTTGGGCTCCACTATCAATGTTCTGATCAGGGCAGCCCTTTGCCTCATGCCCCCAGATAGTTGTCTGGGATAGTTGTCTTTAAAATCCCGTAGACCATAGGTGTCCAACATATGCTCTGCAATCTCTATGGATTCCTTGTCTACCTTACCATGAATTTCAAGCCCAAGTAGAACATTTTGTAAAATTGTTCTCCATTCGAAGAGATGATCCCTCTGAAACATATAGCCTATATCCGAGGATGAACATTCCACCTTCTTTCCGTTGACCAATACCTTCCCCCTAGTAGGGGAGATCAGCCCTGCAATTATTGATAGTAGAGTGGACTTGCCACATCCACTAGGACCCACTATCCCCACTATCTCTCCTTCGTAGACATCAAAATTTATATCTTTAATGGCCTCTGTTTCTCCACTTAACGCATGGTATATCATACCTAGATTCTTTACCTCCACTATATTTGCCCTCTTATCCATAAGCAACTCTCCTTTAAAAGGATATATGATACTCTATAATATTCACAAAAAATCTTTTCGTGAATATTTATTGGCTTATACCGCTGGAGGATATGAATTGAAGCATAATATTAAGGGGTGAGCCGGAGATATCTCCGCTCACCCCTTGAATCCAATCTAAAAATTAAGCCCTTCCCTATGGACACCTACGCTCAATGCCACCCCAATGCAGAGCAGATTGATCAGCTGAAAGGTTCCACCGTAGCTTAGAAAGGGCAATGGTATGCCGGTTACCGGCATAAGCCCTATGCTCATTCCTATATTCTCCCAGACGTGGATTAGGAACATGGCTGCAAATCCAGTTACCATAAGGGAGCCAAAGGTATCCTTGCTATCCCTTGCAATCTTTAGAAGCCTATACAATAGGATTAGATATAACATAATGAGTGCTAGTCCCCCAATCAACCCCAACTCCTCGCCAATAACCGCGAATATAAAGTCGGTTTGCTTCTCGGGGATGTAATTGTATTGGGTTTGAACCCCCTGAAATAGTCCCCTGCCAAAGACCTTACCCGAGCCGATAGCGATCTTGGCTTGCAACGCCTGATATCCTGTGCCCGATGGATCCCTTTCCGGATGGAGGAAATCGAATATTCTATTACGCTGATATGGTTTAAATGAAAACCAGATTATAGGCAGACTTATAATACCCGCTAGGATGGAATAACCGATATACTTCCAATCCAAACCGGCCGCGAATAGCATAACCATCGTAAAAAACGCAAAGACGACGGATGTCCCAAAATCCGGTTGCTTGGCTATAAGATATATGGGTATACCCATAAGTACCATGATCTTTAACAGCATAGATGGCTTATTGATATCATCCTTATTGATATCAATAAATTTAGCTAAGAATATTATTATACCAACCTTTGCAATTTCTGCGGGTTGGAAGACTATGCTGCCAATCTGCAGCCAGGAATCCGATCCCCATTGTTCCGCACCAATTCCAAATAATGCAACTGCGAGTAGCATGAGAACTGAAATTATATATATGGGAATATATAATTTCCCTATGAACTGATAATCCATTATTACCAGTATAAGTATAGATATTATACCTAGAATCGTGGAGATGGTCTGGACCCTTACGGGACGGATGGCCCGAATATCTTCATAACTCAGCGTAGCAGACCTTATCATGATGATTCCATATATGGATAGTATTATAATAGTAGCAAATAGTATAAAGTCGAATTTTTTAAGGGATTTCTTTTTCAGATTAAACATATAAATGCTCCTTTGTATGATGCTAAATAAATTATATCATATTTTAAAATAGATGATATAGTTAAATTCCCACTAAGTTATGGTAACATATATGATATATGAAAGGGTGATTGAATGTTAATTGGCTGTCATTTGACTATTTCTAAAGGATATGAGGAAGCTGCCAAGCAAGCCCTAGAAGTGGGGGCCAATATCTTCCAATTCTTTAGCAGAAATCCAAGGGGATATGCATCCAAGGATCTGGATATGGAGGATGTGGAAGCTATGAATAGAATACTGAAGGATAATAATTTTGGTCCGTTGCTGGCCCATGCCCCATATATATTAAATTTTGCTTCACATAAACCGCGTATCTATGGCATGGCAAAGGGGATATTGGCGGAGGATTATCAAAGGTTGAACGATATATCCATACCATATTGCACCTTTCATCCGGGCAACCATGTAGGGAAGGGAGCTGAATATGGGATAGAAAGAATAGTAGATGCTTTAAATGAAGTGATAACGGGTACCGAGACTACAATATTATTATTGGAAACTATGGCCGGGCAGGGAACTGAAATCGGGTACAAATTTGAAGAATTAGCTGCTATCATTAAAGGGGTTGAACATAATGAATTATTAGGTGTATGTTTCGATACCTGTCATGTATATTCAGCCGGATATGATATCGTCAACGACTTAGATGGGGTGTTGGAAGAATTCGATAAAATTGTAGGTATAGATAGGTTGAAGGCCATCCATCTCAATGATAGTAAGATGGAGTTAAATAGTAGGAAGGATAGGCATGCTAGGATAGGGGAAGGCACTATTGGGTTGGAAGCCATTCTGAATATAATAGCACATCCATCATTGAAGGGGCTCCCCTTTTATTTGGAAACCCCCAATGAATTGGGTGGATACAGGGAAGAGATAGAGCTATTAAAGGCTGCAATCATATAGGTTCAATTCCGATTATGACAATAGGGTGAATAATAATGGATATAGGGAAATATATTATGAAGAAGTCTAAAGAACTGGATATAGATATAATAGGCTTTACAAGTTGTGAACCTCTGCACGGTTTAAAAGGATATCTGATGGAAAGGAAGAATATAGGTAGGGAAACAGAATTTGAAGAGAGGGATATGGAGAAAAGGATGAATCCAAGAGCCACCCTCCCAGGGTGCAAATCAATAGTGGTGGTTGGCATCTCCTATAATAGCGAATTTAAGCCCAGACCTTCAAGGAAACCCTGGGGGAAACTATCTAGATCCTCATGGGGTTTGGATTATCATGAAGTTCTATGGGATAGGATGGAGCGGCTTATAGGGGCTATCCAAGAAAAGAGAGGATTCAACTATAAATGCTTTGTAGATACTGGGCCCCTAGTAGATAGGGAATTAGCGAGGAATGCGGGGATAGGTTATTATGGGAAGAACTGCTCCATAATCAACCCAAAATATGGCTCCTTTATCTTTATAGGATATATATTGACGGATCTAGATATTGAGATCAAGCCAACCGCATTGGAGGAGGAGTGTGGAACCTGCACTCAATGCATTAAGGCCTGTCCCACCGGGGCATTGGAGTCCCCCTATGGATTCAACCCGATGAAATGTATATCCTATTTAACTCAGACCAAGGAAAGAATCCCCTATGAATTGAGGAAGCATATGGGAAATAGCATATATGGATGTGATATCTGCCAAAATGTCTGTCCTAAAAATAGGAACATAGCTATGGGTAATTATAAAGAGTTTATACCCAGGGATGATAAAGGGTATATAGATATAGAGGGGATATTGTCCATATCCAATAAAGATTTCAACGCAAAGTTTGGATCCATGGCGGGAGCGTGGAGGGGTAGAAACATATGGAGGAGGAATGCAATAATAGCATTGGGAAATACCGGGGATAGGGCCTATCTTCCGATGCTAAAACCATTTCTAAAGGATCCCAGCCCAATGATCAGGGAATATACTATCTGGGCCATATTGAATATAGACTATGGGTATGGAATGGGATGGATAAGGGATATACTAGAGGATGAGGAGAATGAGGATATCAAATCAGAAGCTGAAAGGATAATTGCTTATTTTGATACCAGGAATATCCAAGAATGAATAAACTATGTTATAATATTGTCATGGTAAATTTTCAAACTAACCAAATAGGAGGATTATAATGGGCAATGTTCATGAGCTGAGCTATCTAAAAGAGAAGATTGAGGAGCTTAAGAAGGAAGGGATCTATAGGAAATTGCCAATCCTAGATGGCGCCAATCAGGCCGAAATTATGCTAGATGGGGAAAAGGTGATCAATCTATCTTCCAATAACTATCTTGGATTTGCAAACCATCCGAGGCTCAAGCAAGCTGCCATAGATGCGGTGGAAAGGTATGGTGCAGGTTCTGGGGCAGTAAGGACCATAGTTGGTAATATGTCCATCCACGAACAATTGGAGGAGGTGCTGGCTGAATTCAAGAGGGAGGAAGCTGCATTTGTCTATCAATCGGGATTCAATTGTAATATAGGAACAATTCAGGCCATAATGGAGGCAGGCGATCTCATAATATCCGATGAACTAAACCATGCCTCTATAATAGATGGGGTAAGGTTGAGCCGGGCCGATAGAAAGATATTCAAGCATTCGGATATAGATGAATTAGAACAGATATTGAAGGAGAATAGGGATAAATATAGAAATATACTCATAATCACCGATGGGGTATTCAGTATGGATGGGGATATCGCTAAATTACCCGAAATAGTCGAATTAGCCGAAAAGTATGAGGCTATGACCTATGTGGATGATGCCCATGGTTCAGGGGTTCTAGGGGAAAACGGCAGGGGAACCGTGGATCACTTTGATTTACATGGTAGGGTGGATTTTACAATAGGTACCCTCTCTAAGGCTATAGGGGTGGTAGGAGGATATGTGGCCGGTTCTAGAACCATGTATGAATGGCTTAACCATAAGGCCAGACCGGTACTATTTAGTACATCATTACCACCGGCGGCGGTCGGAGCGATTATAGAGGCCATTAAGATGTTAATGGAGTCCTCGGAATATACGGAAAAGGTATGGAACAATGCTAGACATTTCAAGGAGGGGCTTGGCAAACTAGGATTTGACACCGGCGAAAGTGAGACTCCAATTACACCGGTGATAATAGGGGATGAGGCGAAGGCCATGGAGTTCAGTAGAAACTTATTAAAGAAAGGCGTATTCGTATCCGCCATAGTATTCCCAACGGTACCAAGGGGAACTGGTAGGGTAAGATGCATGATAACGGCGGAGCATACCGAGGATCAACTGGATAGGGCTGTAGAAATATTCCAGCAGGTTGGAGAGGAGATGAATATTCTGAGATAGCGGAGGGGATGTAGTCCCTTCCGTTCTATAAAAAATCCATACATGGTTATTAAAACAAAACCGGGGTGATATATATGATAATAGGGGCTTGCACTCTGAAGTTGAACATATATGGATCGAATTCTTTGAAGGATAAGAGGCATACGATAAGAAGCATAGTGGATAGGGTTGGATCCAAATTCAATGTATCCATAGCCGAGGTAGGGTTAAACGATGCCTGGCAGACCTCTATCATAGGATTCGCTTGTGTAACCAATAGTAGCCATCATGCAAATCGAACTATTTCGAGGATAATAAATTTTATAGATGGCGATAGTAGAGTAGAGATAATAGATTGTAATATGGAGATAATGTAGGTGATTTGATGAAAAGGATGTTGGATAGACGACAGATAGAAGAAGTGCTCGAGATCTTATCGGAATTATACCCGGATGCAAAGGCCGAATTGAATTTTAAAAATACCTTTGAACTCCTAATAGCTACAATCCTATCTGCACAGTGTACCGATGTACAGGTGAATAG
Source organism: Tissierellia bacterium (assembly GCA_012518745.1). Classification (GTDB taxonomy): domain Bacteria; phylum Bacillota; class Clostridia; order Tissierellales; family Tepidimicrobiaceae; genus DUNJ01. Next base: position 2,151 of record JAAYRM010000109.1, on the reverse strand, counting down.
GACCACGGAAAAGCTCTTTAAGGATTATAGGACCCCCGAAGATTATTTGGAATTGACCCAAGAAGAGCTGGGCAAAAAAATTAGGAGCTGCGGATTCTATAATACCAAGAGTAAGAATATACTGGCTACCTGTAAATTATTGCTTGAAGAATTCGATGGGGAGGTACCCGGCACCTTAGAGGAACTGATGACATTACCTGGGGTAGGTAGGAAAACTGCCAATGTGGTCTTAAGCAATGCCTTTGCAGAGCCGGCAATAGCCGTTGATACCCATGTATTTAGGGTATCCAATAGAATTGGACTAGCAGATAGTAAGAATGTTTTGGATACGGAGAAGGACCTCATGAACAATATCGATAGAAGCATATGGTCTAAGGCCCATCATATGATCATATTTCATGGACGTAGGATCTGTAAGGCTAGAAGACCCCTATGTGAAGATTGTCCGTTGACAGATTTTTGCATATATTTTAGAGAAAACATTATGGAGGTATAATATGGAATTAAGTGATAGGAATAAAAAAATCATTTTATTTTCAGGAATAACCATATTTATAATTATAGTGGGGTTGGGTATATTTGGATATGCTAAGGTATTGAATACCGACCTCTTTTACGAGGGAATCCATATCGAAGACTATGATATATCCCTTATGACCAAGGAAGAGGCCTTACAGTTTATTAAGGATGAAAAGGAACCAACCATAGAAAAGGGAAGTATGAAGCTAACCCATGAGGATAAGGAATATGATATAACTCTAAGGGAATTGGGATTTTTTTATGATTATGAAGATGCCATAGATCAACTTTATTCCATAGGTAGGGAGGGCAATATCTTTAAAAGGGTTAAGGATATAATAAATGCCAGAAATAAGGGAGTGGATCTGACATTAGATTCGGGATACGATGAAGAATCCATCGAAAAGATAGTGGATGATATTGCCGAGGACATCGATGTAGAGGTACAAGAAGCTAATTTTAATTTCAATGGAGGTAATATCCAAATCACCGAGGGAACTACTGGTAAGGATGTTGATAGGGAGAAGTTATCCGGTTTGATAAGCAATAATATATATGATTTAAAGGATATTGAAATCCCGGTGAATGAGGAAGAGCCTAAAAGAACCAAGGAATTATTGAGTAGGATAAATGGAGTTATAGGGGAATTTTCTACCTCCCTTGGAAATAGTACTGCGGATAGGGTGCAAAATATAAGGGTATCATCCAGAGCCATCAGCAATAGAGGGGTAATAATGCCAGGCGAAACGGTATCCTTCAATGAAACCACTGGACCAAGGCAGAGGCAGTTTGGATATAGGGAAGCAAATGTGATTATCGATGGAGAATTTACACCGGATGTAGGGGGCGGGGTATGCCAAACATCTACCACATTATATAATGCATTATTGCTAGCCGATATTACTATAGTAGAACGATCACCGCATTCCATTCCCTCCACCTATGTTAGCTTTGGGCAGGATGCTGCGGTAGCCTATGGTCATCTAGACCTGAAATTTAGGAATGATTTTGATTATCCGATATATATAGATTCCGGTGTATCTGGGGGAAGGGTTTATTTCCGTATATATGGTGATAGAAATGCAAGAAACTATACCATAAGGATAGATTCACAGACCGTAGAAACCATTGCAGCTAAGGTAAAGAATATTTCAGATAGCAATCTTGCCAAGGGAAAGAGAGAGGTAATCCAGCAGGGACGAAATGGATATAGGGCAAATACCTATAAATCCGTAATAAGGAATGGTAAGACGGTGAGTAGGGATTTAATAACTAAGAGCTATTATAAGCCAAGGGAGTTCATCTACAGGGTAGGAACGAAGCCGGTACCCGCTTCTCCACCTAAACCACCGAAGCCGAAAGATGATAAGAAAAAAGATGATAGCGGTGATACAGGTGATGCGGATGATAAGAATGACAAGGACAATAAAAATGGCGATGACAAGAAACCGGAAAAACCCGATAATAATGAAAAAAAACCTAAAGAAGATTAATTTTAGATAGTCGAGGAAATTGCATATTAAACTTTTTTATAGATACAGTCCATATATAGTGCATGGATTATTTTTTGGGCACTACATGTGGTGCAACGTTGCAGTTTTGAGAACACATCTTGAATTATGCAATATCCTC